>CAYMSC010000354.1:0-7052 GCA_964392805.1 uncultured Saprospiraceae bacterium | reverse complement strand
GGATTTTATTGAAGAATATTAATAAATTTATTCGTGTTTACATACCAAAGGACAACAAATTTACCGTTGAAGCGGTTCAACGTATTAGAAAATGATAAAAATCTTTCGCATGAGAAAAGCAATTAATTACAAAAAATTAAAAGTAACTTACGGAGAACTAGAAGCCGTTTTGAAAAAATTAGGATATAAAAGAAAATGAACGGAAGATGCAATTGCATTCACAAATGATAAATTTGATTCTATTATATTATTAACCAAAAAACGTAGAAATGCACTAGTTTTTTACCCTCAACTTTCTGGAGAAACTTATATCCTCTACATGAAAGGTGTTATCGAAAAAGAAGAAGATTTACCCAATCTAATCCTAAAAGAAAGAGAATTAAAAAAGAAAGCACAAACTGCCGCTTAAATATTGATAACAAGAATTTTAAATATCATCCTTGCCTTACTAATTTTTATTAGTTCCTCTGGATTTATCCTAAATAAACACTATTGCCAAAATGAACTAAAAAATACGGCTTTATTTGTGCAACCATTGAGTTGTCACGATATAGCTAAAATGCCTGCGTCTTGTCCGATGCATCAACGACTAAAAGCTTGTGGCAATCATGAGGGAGAAGAGAAAGACGACAAAAATTGTTGTAGTACAGAATCAGAGTACATTGCCTTAGACCAAGACCAGCAACTACAAAATTTTGAATTTCAACAGCTCAATTATCCAGCTCTTTTAGCGACGATTTTTGTTGTTTTTAATATAGACTTACCTACTACCGATAATGCCAATTTGCATTATCTCAACTACAAACCTCCACTAATAGTCTGCGATTTTCCGCCTGTTTTGCAGACCTTTTTATTATAATATATACCTTTTTAGAGAAGTCAGAAGTCAGACCGTCCGTACAGACTGTCAGTAGTCAGATAATTTTATATTATCAATAAGACCATGAATGGCTCTTTACTTCTTTTCTGTTCAGCTATCACATTTTAATTTTAGTCTGACCTTTGACCGTTTCGATTTACTGGAACAGTCTGACTTCTGACAACGAAGTGGTCTGACCTCTGACTTCTCAAAAGAAGGTATGTTAAGTAATTTAATCCGATTTTTTCTAGAAAATAAACTCATTGCTTGGTTATTACTGAGTCTATTTGTTGGTTGGGGATTGGTGACCGCACCGTTTGATTTTGGCATCGACAGTTTACCAAGAGACCCTGTTTCTGTGGATGCGATTCCAGATATTGGCGAAAATCAACAGATAGTTTTTACCAAATGGACGGGGCGTTCGCCGCAGGACGTAGAAGACCAAATCACTTATCCATTAACCACTTCCTTGTTAGGCATACCTGGTGTAAAGAGTGTTCGTAGTAATTCTATGTTTGGTTTTTCGAGCATCTATGTCATTTTTAAGGAAGATATTGAATTTTATTGGAGTCGAAGCCGAATTTTAGAAAAACTCAATTCCCTACCACCCAATTTACTACCAGCAGGAATCACCCCCACACTAGGTCCAGATGCAACTGCCTTAGGGCAAATATATTGGTACACTTTAGAAGGACAAGACAAAGATGGTAAGGCAACAGGCGGTTGGGACCCGCACGAATTACGCTCCATTCAAGATTTTTATGTTCGGTTTGGTTTATCTGCGGCAGAAGGGGTTTCTGAGGTGTCCTCAATTGGAGGTTTTGTTAAAGAGTATCAAGTGGACGTAGACCCCGATGCCTTAAAGACTTATCAACTTACCTTGGATGAGGTCATGGCGGCTATTAGAAATAGCAATATTGATATTGGCGCTCAGACGATTGAAATTAATTTGGCGGAATATTTTGTCAGGGGATTAGGCTATATTCAAAACTTAGAGGATATAGAAGAAAGTGTAGTGAAAGTCCGAAATAATGTACCTATAAGAGTCAGAGATATTGCAAAAGTAAACATCGGACCAGCCACTCGACGGGGTGCTTTGGATAAGTCGGGGGCAGAAGCAGTCGGTGGAGTGGTCGTTGCTCGCTATGGCGCAAATCCTCTAGAAGTTATTCAAAATGTTAAAGCCAAAATAGCAGATTTAGAACCAGGGCTACCGACTAAAGAACTAGCCGATGGGACGATTTCTCAAGTGAAAATTGTGCCTTTTTATGATAGGACGCAGTTGATAAAAGAGACCATAGGTACGCTACAAGAAGCCTTGACGCTGGAAGTTTTGATAACCATTATTGTGGTTATTTTAATGCTACTGAATTTGAAGGCTTCTTTATTAGTTTCAGGCACTTTACCGATTGCTGTTTTGATGTGTTTTATTGCGATGCGCTATTTTGGGGTAGATGCCAATATTGTGGCTTTATCGGGAATTGCGATTGCAATAGGAACGATGGTGGATATGGGCATTGTGCTGACGGAGAGTATGGTGGAACGAGTGGGTAGTCGCCAGTTGGCAGTTGGCAGTGAGCAGATGACAGATGGCAGTAATTCTTTACTGAATGATATTCATGAAGCGACTATGGATGTGGCAGGAGCAGTGATTACAGCAGTAGCAACTACAATTGTTAGTTTTTTACCTGTTTTTACGATGGAAGCGGCGGAAGGTAAACTTTTTAGACCTTTGGCTTTTACCAAGACTTTTGCTCTAATATCGTCTATTATCGTTGCTATTGTTATTATTCCACCATTGGCACATTCGCTGTTTTCTATTAAAGTCAAAAAAAGATTGGTTGGAGGGATGATGAATGGGTTGTTGCTATTTGCAGGTATAGCAATAAGTGTAAAGATAAACCCAATTTTAGGCTTGATTGTGCAATTAATTGGCGGTTTTGGTTTAGTAGAATTATTGATTAATCACTATAGTTCAAAACGAATAATTACCCTTTTTGAATGGTTAAAAAATATTATCTATGCAGGATTAGTCACTTATGTCTTGGCTAGAATTTGGCTACCATTAGGGGTTAACCAAAGTATGCTGAAAAACTTTTTTTTCGTAGCCAGCATAGCAGGCGTTTTAATCGCCTTTTTTCATTTAATGATTTATTTCTATGAACCCATTTTACGCTTCTTACTAAAAGTAAAACTACTATTTCTACTTTTAGTCGGTGGCTTAATTTATTGGGGATTTAGTATTTATCAACAAACAGGTCAAGAATTTATGCCTGCTTTGGAGGAAGGTTCTTTTTTATTGATGCCAACCTCGATGCCACATGCAGGGATGGAGGAAAATACCAAAGTTTTGCGGCTATTGGATATGGCAGTCACAGCGATTCCAGAAGTAGAAACAGTGGTTGGGAAATTAGGTAGGGTAGAAAGCCCGCTTGATCCTGCACCTATTAATATGTACGAAAATGTGATTTTATATAAATCTGAATACAAAACTGATGAAAATGGGCATCGAATCCGCTATAAAGTCAATCCACAAGGAATTCATGAAGCTGATAAGGAAGGCAATTTAATACCAGACAAGGATGGACAATATTATCGTCAATGGAGAGATGAAATTAAAAGTCCAGATGATATTTGGCAAGAAATAGTTCGGGTGACCCAATTTCCAGGAGTGACTTCTGCGCCCAAATTACAGCCCATTGAAACCCGGTTGATTATGTTGGCAACGGGAATGCGAGCACCAATGGGTATCAAAGTCAAAGGCAACAACCTTAAAGAAATAGAAGCCTTTGGTTTGGAATTAGAACAATATCTTCGAGAAGTCGAAGGCGTTAAAGCCCCTGCGGTATTCGCTGAAAGGATTGTCGGGAAACCTTATTTACTATTAGAAATAGATCGCCAAGCGATTAGTAGGCATGGATTGACCATCGGGGAAGTACAACGACAAATTCAAGTAGCTATTGGAGGTATGACTATGACAGAAACGGTGGAAGGAAGAGAACGCTATGCTATTCGCATTCGCTATCCCAGAGAATTGAGAAATGACACGGATATTTTAAAAAGAATTTATTTACCGACCAAAACAGGTGGGCAAATTCCTTTGGGCGACTTAGTCACTATCAATTATGAACAAGGCCCGCAATCCATTAAAAGTGAGGATGGCTTTTTAGTGGGTTATGTATTATTTGACCGAGATAAATCTTATGCCGAAGTAGAAGTGATAAATAATGCACAAAACTACTTAACGGAGATGATTGAAGCGGGAGATTTAGCCGTCCCTGCTGGTATTAATTATGAGTTTGCTGGAAATTATGAACAACAAGTTCGAGCGAATAAGCGACTAGCCTTAGTTATCCCTATCGCATTAGCCTTAATCTTTTTGATACTCTATTTGCAATTCCGTTCTGTGGTTATTTCCCTCATGGTTTTTAGTGGTGTTTTTGTTGCCTTTGCAGGTGGATTCATCATGATTTGGTTGTATGGGCAAGATTGGTTTTTAGATGTCAACTGGTTTGGTAATAATATGCGAGATTTATTTCAAGTTCAAAATATCAATCTAAGTGTAGCTGTGTGGGTTGGATTTCTAGCCTTATTTGGCATCGCTACGGATGACGGTGTTTTGGTGGCTACTTTTTTAAAGGACGCTTTTCAGAAAAACAAACCTACTTCTATTGACGGCATTCGAGATGCGGTGGTGTCAGGTGGTCAGCGTAGGGTGCGCCCTGCTATGATGACGACTGCTACGACGATATTGGCGCTATTGCCGATTTTGATGGCGACGGGTCGTGGGGCGGATATTATGTTGCCGATGGCTATTCCTTCTTTTGGGGGAATGGCTATACAGGTGATAACGATGTTTACGGTGCCTGTTTTGTTTGCTATGTGGAAGGAGTGGAGGCTGCGGATTCGGCAATTTAGGTAGGATTGGAACACGGATTGGACGGATTTAGACGGTTTCTTTGTTGGATTTGTTCTAGGTCGTGTTCATTTTTTGAATTTTGAAAGGATTAATATCAAGTAAAAATATGTAGATAAGTGTAATTTTTAGTTTTGAATTTTATTTACTATTGATTGAAAAAATATATTTAATTAATTAAACAAAATGAATTATGAGTATGCTACATGAAGAAATTACAGGTGAAATTATTAGTGCATTTTATGAGATTTATAATATAATGGGGTACGGTTTTTTGGAAAGGGTTTATGAAAATTCCATGATGATAGAATTAGAAGAAATGGGCATGGCTGTTGAGAAACAAAAGGCAATTAAAGTTTACTTCAAAAAAAGGATTGTGGGAGACTATTTTGCTGATATTTTAGCAGAGGAAAAAATAATAATTGAATTGAAAACTGTTTCTAAAATACTACCGAAACATGAAATTCAGCTACTCAATTATTTGAAAGCTACGGATATTGAGGTAGGTCTAATATTGAATTTTGGGCCTGATGGTCCTAAAGTTATTAGAAAGATTTTTGAAAATCATTTAAAATAAATAACGGATAGAATAGATTTAAAAAATGAAAAATAGTACACGACCTAGAGCAAGTCTAGCATAGTAACCGTCTAATCCTGTTCAATCCGTGTTCCAATCCTATCTAGAAAAGTACCCATGATAAGAAAAAAGCTAATAATTATTATTGTAATAGTATTGACTATCAATAAGCTAAAAGCCCAGTCAATAACGGAGCTATTACAGTTAGCCGAGCAAAATAACTTGGCCCTAAAAGCCCTAGACCAAGAATACCTAGTTGCCCGTGAAAAAGGTGCGCAAGTCGGCGAATTACCTGACCCAACGGTAAGTGTAGGAGTATTTCCTTTGCCCATAGAAACCAGATTAGGTCCTCAAAGAGTCAAGATAGGAGCGATGCAAACCTTTCCGAATAGCGGGATGAGAAAAGCCAAAGAATCGGCATTAAATTATCAGGCAGATGCTAAAGGACAAAGGATAGCTATCGAACAGTTAGCCCTTAATTTTAAAATTAAACGAGCTTATTATCAATTATATCAATTAGAAAAAAGTCAGTTGATTGTCCAGCGGAATATCCGCATTATGAAAGCATTAAATCAGTTGACTTTGACGAAAGTAGAAAGTGGTACAGGCAGCGCAGCTGATGTATTAAAAGTCAATTTAAAACTACAAGAATTACAAAAGCAAATAGAAATACTCGACCATCAAAAGAAAACGCCAACGACCATTATTAATCAATTATTAGATAGAGATTTTGCTACCCCAATAGTGGTGAAAGATACCTTAGCAATAGCCGTTTTAGCTTATGATATGGAAACTTTAGCAAATGAAATTGAAGACACGCATCCTTTGATGAAAATGTATAATTTTCAAAAAGAAGCATCGAACCAGAATTTAAAGGTAAACCGACAGAATAAACGACCCGTCATTAGTGCAGGAATAGATTATATTGTAACGGATAAAATTGACTTTGGTGATTTTCCCAATAATGGTCGAGATGCCGTGATGCTAAAAGCAGGGGTACGGATTCCTATATTTAAAGATAAATATGAAGCCAAACAATTGGAAGAAGAATTAAAAATAAAAGCGTTAACGACTAAACAGGAAAGTGCGAAAAGCCAATTTTTGGGAGCGATTAATCAAGCCAAAATTGACTTTGAAACGATAAAATTAAACTTAGAATTATATCAAACACAAATTAGAACAACTGCTGGAATTATTAATGTTTTGGAAACCCAATACAGCGCAGAGGGGAAAGGCTTCGATGAGTTATTACAAATGCAAATTAGCTTAGTTAATTATGATTTAATGATATTAGACGCAATCGTTAAAAGCCATATTGCAAAAGCGGAGATTGAACGGTATTTGATTAATGGTTATTAGTCATTCAATGGTTCGTGAAGGTTTTTGAAAAAATCTATTTCTATTCCTTCACGAACCATTGTCATTAGGACGTTAGAATAAATCGGATGAAAGAGTTTCCAGAACTTGGAGTTCTATCCATTACCCACAGCATAAAAAGAGAAAGAAAATGTGATTATCCAATGAAATGTTATTTAATCCCTAGTCCTGTTAAGGACTCAACATGGGTAGGGGTAGGATATAAATTATCTAAATTCTTATTTTTTCGTGCCGATAGGTACGTAACATGACCTTGTAACCGATGTTGCGTACCTACGGCACGAAAAAATGACGCTATATACTATCTTTTGGCTACCCATGTT
>CAYMSC010000353.1:0-7111 GCA_964392805.1 uncultured Saprospiraceae bacterium | reverse complement strand
AAAACAAAATTTGCTCACTTTCGCTCAATCATGAAAATTTAAACATGCTCTAAAAGGGGAGCCAATAGTTTTGAATTTATTTTATTTGTTGGACAAATTTTAAGTGGGTATTTGCATGACTAATCCTCCAATTTATTAGGATTAACTTTCACACTCCCCTGAGGGGCGATAATTCGCCAATACTTAAATTCTCTATCAGCTTCAAACCCATAGCCTGTTATTTGCTCGTCCTTAGTCGTAATTCGCACAAAACGCATAGTTGAAATCATATTGGTCCCTTGGTCCCAAATTAATTCATCTGTTTCTAGTTTTTCTGCATTATGGTTGAATAATACAACACTATCTTGTACGGTAATGATTCGTTTATTCTCATCTTCAATAGCATATTTTCCAGTCAACCAACTTTGCACTTTTTGTTCCGTGTCTAAAAAAAATACTTCCAATCCTTTAGGGAATTCTCGTTTTGGGACTCGTTTATCCAGATGTCGATGTAATACTGGTGCTTCAATTACCATTTCTACTCTTCCAGAATCACTATAGAGCATTTTTACAGTTTCTCCAACTTCTATGGCGACTTCCTCATTGTCAATAAATTTACTGACTTCGGCGAGGTCATTTTCGCAGGACAAAAAAGCAAAGAAAAGGAATAAGTATAATCCGATTTTTATTGAAAATTTAATGAGGTTTATATTATTCCACCCCCCGACCCCCGCCTGCGGGGGAGATAGCTCTTGCATATTTAAATCTTTTTAGGTAACATTAAATTTATATCATTTTAAAATGACGGGTAAAGCTGGTAGGAAAGCCTGAAGGTTTTTCTACTCCCTATACCAAGCAGAGCTTGGCACTACAGCAAACGATGATTAATTCCAGGCACCACTTTTTCGCATATTAGCTCGATAAATAGCTGCATTTCGATTATGCTGATTTAAATCCTTTGCGAAGTTATGATACCCACTACCATCGCCTTTTGCACAAAAAAACATATAATTGTGCTCTTCAACGTCTAGGACGGCATCAATACTTGCAATAGAAGCCATACTAATTGGGCCAGGAGGTAAGCCCTGATTTTTGTAAGTATTATAAGGAGACTTAATTTGTAGATGCTTATTTAAGATACGACGCAAGCCAAAATCGCCAACGGCAAATTTGACCGTAGGGTCTGCTTCCAAACGCCATCCTTTAGTTTTTAAGCGATTATAATAAACACCAGCCATTCTTTTCTTTTCCCCATTTTGTAAAGTCTCTCTTTCTACAATAGAGGCTAGAATATAAACTTCTTCAGGCGTTAAGTCTAACTGTTTAGCTTTGGTTGCACGATTATTTTTTGACCAAAAAGCAGTATGCTCTTTTTTCATACGCTCCATGAATTTAGCGGGACTCGTATTCCAGAAAAAATCATATGTATTTGGTATGAATAAAGACATAAGCGTAGTTGGAGTAAATCCTAAATCACTGATGAATTTTTCATTCGAAAATAGGTTGATTAAATCGGTCGAATCGGGTTCTATAAATTCGGCTACTTTAGCAGCTACATTTTTAACGGTCCAAGCACTATTAAAAACCAATTTGACGGTTTCTTGTTTGCCACCTCTAAGGTGGTGAATTAAATCATAAGTACTCCAACCTGGTTGGATTTTGAATTTGCCAGACCGCATAGAAGTCCGTTTGTATTTCATGCGTTTGGCTAAAAAGCGAAAAGAATCTTCGTGCGCGATTAAGCCATTAATTTTTAGTATATCAACTACATCTTCAAAAGAAGAATTGGACGGGATTTCAATAGTCGTTGCTGCAAAAGATTTGGGGATGCTTTCTCCAAAGATTTCTTGATATTTTCGATAGCCAAAAATAGTAGCGATTATAACGCCAACAAATGTAATCGTTATAATTATTTTTGCTAATTGTCCTTTCTTCTGAGATTCATCTTTACGCATGTTTCTATATAGCTTTTAATTATTTTCAAAATACTAATTGTATCAATTCTCAAATATCCATTCAAAATTAAGGAAATATCCCTGTTATAGCCACCCATTTAGATAAACGACCAAGACATTTTCATAAAATTGATATTTTTTTTATTAAATTAACAGAACATTTACTAAATTTCTTTTTTCTTAACAAACGCTATACCAATGAAAAAGTCGAATTTTTACATTCTTCTTACCTTTTTTTTAATTTTTTCAAATTTACAAATCAGCTATACTCAAATTATTATCAACGAAATCCATGCAGATGTTGCGGTTAATTTAATCGGTGATGCTAATGGAGATGAGTTTAGAAGTGCTAGAGAAGATGAATTTATAGAATTATTTAATCCTACGGATTCTGTTGTCGACATTAGTGGTTTTGAAGTGCTTGTTGGGGGAACGACTAGACATCTTTTTCCTGATTCTACGATTCTAGCAGCCAAAACTTTTTTGGTGATTTTCGGTGGCGGACAACCCAATGGTCTATTTGGAGGAAGCTCCGTTGTATTAGCTTCTAGTGGCAGTTTGAATCTCAGTAATCAAGGGGCAACGATTGTCTTAATAGGTGACGATGAAATGCTTATAGATAGCTTGACTTATACAGAAAATAGTATTGATGCTTCTCTAGTGAGAACGCCTGAATTTACAGGAGATTTTGTACCACACACTGATCGACCAGATGCTTTTGGATTGCCTTTTTCGCCCGGTACATTAACCAATTCTTTTCCTTATAATAATGGGGATACAACATTGATTCATTTTACGATTAATAGGGGGACAGCTATTGAAAGGGACGATAGTATTGACTTATTTTTAAACTTAATCAATCCTAAATCTGCTACGGTAACAGTAGATGTTGAACTGATAGGCGGAACAGGCACAGCTAGTGATTTGGCAGATTTTACTGCACAAACTATTAATTTCCCCATTAACTCAAATAGTCAACGGCGATTAACAATTCCCATTACAGATGATGACTTTGTGGAAGGAAGAGAAACTTTTATTTTTTCAATCACCAACATTAATTCACCAGATAGCAATCAAATTAGTATCAATCAAAATTTTGAACTGACCCTTTTTGATGATGATACAGATGCTATTTTATTATTGACAGAATTTTTAGCAGATCCACCCACAGGATTAGCAGGGGATGCCAATGGGGATGGCGAACGGAGTGCTGGTCAAGACGAATTTGTAGAATTTTTGAATATTACCGATGAACCAATTGATCTTTCTGGTAAAAGCATTTATGATGCAGATGCCTTACGACATCAAATTCCTGAAGGAACGATTATTCAACCAAATCAATTATTTTTGGTATTTGGTGGTGGTACACTCGCTGGTGATTTTGGAGATGCAGTAGTACAGAAAGCAAGTACGACTAGTTTGAGTTTGAACAATAATGGGGATAGAATTATTATCAGAGACAGTCTCAATGAACTGGTCTTTTTCCATGAATTTGAGGAAGAAGGGAATGCCGACCAATCGCTCGTTTTATGTCCTATAACAGCTGATGGAGATTATATGGAACATTCAGTAATTGAAGCAGGGACAATGCTTTCCCCTGGCCAATTACATGTATGTTCGCTAGTGAGTACTTTATCAGAAATATACGAGCAGACCATCAAAATTTATCCGAATCCAACCAATGATTTTTTGACCATAAATTTTTCTGATGAGTTAGTTTTAGAAAAGATAGATTTATTAAATAGTCAAGGTAAATCGCTTTTATCTATCTCTGACCCATATTTTTCGGTGACCTCTTTCCCCAAAGGATACTACTTTTTGAGGTTAAAAACAGACAAAGGGATAATTGTTAAAAAGCTAATAGTTGATTAGTAAGGGATGAGGCAATAAGTTTCCTCATCCCTTACTATAATTCTAAATGACAAAACAACGTTATTATATCAAAATATAAAGTATGAAAAAGATAGTATGGTTATTTTTGTTAGGAATTTTTGCCTGTACACCAAAAACTAAAATAGTTGAAGTAAAAAATGATGCAGGTAATGTGATTGAAAAATATACGATTAATATAGAAAAAGAAGTAAAAGAGGGCAAAAGTGAAGTCTTTAGCAGTAGTGGTCAATTATTTGAAACTGCTTTTTATAAAAACGGGCAATTACATGGAGAGCGAACACTTTTTCATGAAAACGGAGCCATTCAGGCGATAGAACAATATGAAAATGGTCAATTTGCAACCATTTATAAAGCTTTTTATGATAATGAACAATTAGAATTGGAGGGAAAATATGTTAGTGGCAATATGGACGGAGAATGGAAACGTTATTATGATAGTGGAGAATTGATGGAGATTGTTACTTTTGCAGAGAATGAAGAAAATGGACCTTTTGTTGAATATTACAAAAATGGTAATCAAAAAGCAGTAGGTAATTATTTGAGCGGAGACAATGAACATGGCGAACTACTATTATTCGATGAAGCAGGAGCGTTGATTAAAAAAATGAACTGTACTGGAGGGATTTGTCGAACTAGTTGGACTAAAGAAGCAGGAGAAAA
Source organism: uncultured Saprospiraceae bacterium (assembly GCA_964392805.1). Taxonomy (GTDB): domain Bacteria; phylum Bacteroidota; class Bacteroidia; order Chitinophagales; family Saprospiraceae; genus JAFMDF01. The sequence continues at coordinate 2,624 of CAYMSC010000353.1, read as the reverse complement.
GAAAATTTGATAAATATATAATTTAGAAAAGAGCGTAGAGACAAAAATGGAATGCTTTTGCAAAAGCAGTTTATAACTTCTCTTTTGCTAGTCTCGAATCTCTATGCTAAATAAATAGACCTAATAATAATTGAACCTCTATTAGATGTATAGAACTTTATTTTTTTTACTTTTTCTTATAGGTTTTTCTAGTACTGGTACTGCACAAATTGGCGGTAGCAAAATCTACGAATTTTTAAACTTACCAGCGTCTGCTCGTATTACAGCACTTGGTGGGAAGCATATTACGGTTCGAGATGATGACTTAGCTTTTGCAGCAGCAAATCCTGCTCTTTTAAGTGATAGTATACACAATCAATTGACCTTTAATCATAGCTTCTTTTTAGCGGATATTAGCCAAGGATTTGTAGGATATGGCAGACATAGCGAAAAATTAAATACGAGCTTCCTTTTTGGTATTCAATATATCAACTACGGAGATTTTTTGAATACAGACGAATTTGGTAATATCACAGGAGATTTTAAGGCTTCCGAATATGCGATTAATATTGGAGCAGGTCGTTCTATTTATGAAAGATTAGACGTTGGTGCTAATATAAAAGTAATTACGTCGCAATTTGAAAGTTATAATTCTTTTGGCTTGACGACGGATTTATCTGCGGTTTATCATGTGGATGAAAAAGGCTTCACCGCGACGATGTTGTTTAGGAATATCGGCGGACAAATAACGACCTTTCGGGAGGGAAATAGGGAAGAAGCGCCATTTGAGTTATTATTAGGTATTTCCAAGCGATTGAAACATTTACCTTTTAGATTTTCAGTTACGGCTCAGCATTTAGAGCGTTGGAATTTATTATATGATAATCCCAATTCTCAAGAAAACACTCTTTTTTTAGGAGAAGAGCAAGTAACGAGTAATGAATGGATTGATAATTTATTTCGGCATTTAATTTTTAGTGGAGAGTTTTTATTTGGGAAAAAAGAGAACTTCCGTTTGCGTTTTGCTTATAATCATTTTAGAAAACAAGATTTATCAGTTAATGGTCTACGAAGTTTAGCAGGATTTTCGGGAGGGATAGGATTTAAAATTAAGCGATTTCGATTTTCTTATGGTTTAGGCGTATATCATTTAGGGGGGAGTGTAAGCCACTTTAGTATTGCTACTAATCTTAGTGAATTTAAAAAAGGTAAGAGAAGGGCAAGAACGACTGAGTAAGGTTACAAGTTAAGCACTTGAATAAGGTTGCAAGGAGGGAATAACTTGAAACTTTTTATAAGACTAGCCTGTTTTTACATTAATAAGAAGAATTCATTACCTTAATTTTCCTTTTACTTCTTGTAATTTTGTTTCTTTGTAAGAATTAGAATATATTTAGACAAATCGTGTGAAACTCCTTTTGAGATTCAGTTAGTGAAAAAAGTAGGAAACATTTACAAAAATGACAACACAGGAAAAAAAAGATAAGTTTGTTCAATCGTGGGGTTCTATTGGCTCTAATTGGGGCATCAACCGAACAATGGCCCAAATTCATGCACTTTTGTTGACCTCAGATAAACCTATGAGTGCAGAGGATATTAAAAAAGGTTTACAGATTTCTGTTGGTAATGCCAATATGAATATTCGTGCCTTAATAGATTGGGGATTGGTTCATAAAGAATTAATTCCGGGTCAACGAAAAGAATTTTTTATTGCAGAGAAAGACATGTGGGAAGTGGTAAAGCGTATCGTTATCCAACGGAAAAAGAAAGAATTAGAGCCCATTCTAAGACTATTAAATGATGTTGGAGAAGTAGATGCCAAAAACAAAGAAGATGAAGAATTTGCTAAAGTATTAAAAGATTTAAAATTATATTCCAGCAAAGTAGATTCTACTTTGGATAGATTAATTAATGCAGATTCTAATTGGTTCGTAGGAACTTTTATGAAGATGATTCGATAATTAGAGACGGTCTCAAAAGACGGAGAATTTATATTCTCTTTTAGTAACCCTGAATCTATATTTGGGGAATTATGAGACAATCTCCAGAAAAATAATTGAGCAATGAGCAAGATTAATGAAAAAGAGGCGATTAATAGTGAATTGGCAGAAAAGCTGACAAGGATTGCTTTTATCCTTAAAACTATCGGCCACCCAACTCGCTTGGGGATTGTTCATTTATTAGAACAACATCCTTATCTAACAGTTACAGAGATTTGTGAATTGCTAAACAGCGAACAATCTTTGACCTCTCATCATTTACAAAATATGCGTTTTAAAGGGCTATTGACAGTAAAAAGAGAAGGTCGAAAAATGTTATACTCGTTGAAAGAACGAGATATTTCTCTAATTATCGAATGCTTGGAAAACTGCCAATGTAATATGTAATTTAATCTAGCTGTCTTATTATTAGCTGATAGGCTGATAATAAGACAGTGTTTCTTAGTTTTAACATTAATAGCCTTCCCAAGGCGCTTTACCCTTTCTCTATTTTCAACTACCATTTTTTACCATTCAATCTTTAATTCTGGCATTTCATTCCTCAACAACTGCCAATTGTTTTCTTTTCCCATAACTTTAAGTAAGTGTTTTAAGTAGTTGGACTAATTAATCAATTTTGTCAGACTACTTAAATAATTTTGTTAT
>CAYMSC010000352.1:0-7151 GCA_964392805.1 uncultured Saprospiraceae bacterium | reverse complement strand
CCACTTCCTAATTCCAAAACCATCACTTCATGAATAAATTATTTGGCGACCTCTTAATAAATATGGAGACTTATTATACTCAACTGGTCTTTTTATTACCCAAGGTATTATTAGCATCCATCGTCTTTGCCTTTTTCTATTTTTTAGCCAATCGCAGTAGAAATTTTGTCAATACTCGTTTGACTAAAAATATGGATGACCCCTTATTGGCAACTTTTTTAAGTCGAGTCGTCAAAATCGCTATTGTACTTATTGCACTATTATTTGCCTTACAAATTTTAGGCTTGGCAGGAGTTGCCACAGGATTAATTACAGGTGCGGGTGTGAGTGCCATCGTCATTGGTTTTGCCTTTAAAGATATTGGTGAGAATTTTTTGGCGGGAATTATGCTGGCTTTTCATCGGCCTTTTCGAGTCGGCGACACCGTAGATTTAGATGGTTATACAGGAAAGGTAGTCGCACTCAATCTGCGAAATTCCCGTATCAAAACATTTGACGGAAAAGATATTTTTATTCCCAACGCCAATATTATTAAAAATCCAGTAGTCAATTATACGATGGATGGCTTTTTGCGCTATGATTTCACAATTGGCTTAGATTATGGTTCAGATATCAATAAAGCTATCCAAGTAATAATGAAGACCATGCAGCAGGTTTCTGGAGTATTACAAGAAGAAAAAAAAATATCCATTAGCGTCAGCAGCTTGGGTACAAGTACACTCGATTTAAGAGTTTATTATTGGTTGAATACTTTTGATGCTAGCGCTTCTTCTGGTGTTGTCAAAACACAAGCTGTTCAGCAAACATTAGATGCTTTGATGAAAGCAGGTTTTTATTTACCTGGGAATATTTTGGAGATTAAAAATTATAAGGAGGAAGCGGTCGCTGTAGGTAATAATTAGGTAGTCAGCTAAAAAAACAGTAAATAATTAGCAACAAATTCTAAACAAACAATGAATTTTGATAGTGTTTATTTAGTTTTTCAATCACAATTCAAAAAGCACTTTACCCGTATTCTCCTTTATCAAAAAATCTAATTTCAACACCAAATTAATAGGTTGTTCTTTTTTATTCTTTTTGGAAAAATAAAAAGCGCCCTCTTTTCTGGCATCTAACTCCCGTATAGGAATTTTACCCGCAATATTGTTATTCCGAATCTCTTTATCTAAGGCTAATAAGCGTTTCTGAGTCAATCCTTTTTTAGTCAACAGTTTTAATAATTTAGCTCGATAGATACCTGTTATTTTAATTTTGGCAAGTCCTTCATTCAAATCCTTTCCTGATAAGGGGCAAATATTAGTAATTAAAAAATAAACAGTTGTCAATTTAGTCCTATCCAATAACCAGCCTAGTCGCCAATCTTGTTTTTTAAGGTAGGATAGTTCAAAAGCAAAAGTGGGCAAAGCCGTATTTAAATAATCTAATTGTGCTTTTTCGTCTACAAAATAGCAACCATCGACCGCACTTTTTAATAATAAATCCACCCCACGATATTGCAGGTGACGGTCTCGAACTCTTTCAACTTTAAATACAGTATCGTGAAAAATTTTTGGATAATAGTGATCCAAATAAGTCCCTAGTAATTCTTCTTTGGTTAAATCTTGATAGAAGTTTGATTTCATTAAAAGCGTATTTAGCTGTTTTCTCTTTATTAAAGGTACAGAAAATATTTTAGTTACCAGTAATACAGTTACGTTTATTCTTATTCGATTAAACCATCAAAAACTACAAGTCAGCAAAATATTTTTGAAAATCCCCATAAAATTCCTCATATTAGTGATATGGGAAAAATAAGTTAGTTTTTTCATAGTATATTAAAGATTATTATTTGTTTTGAAAAATAGCAACTCATGCAAAATACACATTTCGACGTTTTAGTTATCGGTGCAGGCATTTCAGGAATCAGTGCAGCTTATTATCTACAAAGAGATTGTCCCAATAAAACTTATGCCATTTTAGAAGGTCGGCATACTTTGGGTGGCACTTGGGATTTATTCAAATACCCCGGCATCCGTTCTGACTCAGATATGTACACTTTGGGTTTTGCTTTTAAGCCTTGGACTAACCCAAAAGCAATTGCAGATGGTCCGTCGATTATGAAATATTTACATGAAACAGTCGATGAATTTGATATTAGAAAGCATATTAAATATAATCAAATGGTGATTAATGCTTCTTGGTCTTCCGAAGAAGCACTCTGGACTTTAACCGTCGACCAAAAAGATGGTGGGGAAACCATCAATTACACCTGTAACTTCTTATCCATGTGTTCTGGTTATTATGACTACGAAAGTGGCTATACGCCTGATTTTGTAGGCAAGGATGATTTCCAAGGAAAGATTCTACATCCACAAAAATGGCCAGAAGACTTAAATTATGATAATCAAAAGATTGTAGTGATTGGTAGTGGGGCTACCGCTGTCACCTTAGTACCAGAAATGGCAAAAAAAGCAGCGCATATCACGATGTTACAACGTTCTCCCACCTTTGTAGTATCCGCCCCTGATGAGGATAAATTAGCCAAATTCACGAATAAAATATTGCCTGCCCAAATGGCTTATGACCTTAATCGCTGGCGAAAAATAAGGATGCAAAGATGGTCTTTCGGTTTCACCAAAAAGTATCCTCAGTTCATGAAAAATTTATTGATAAAAGGGGTTAAAAAAGAGTTAGGAGAAGACTATGATGTAGACACCCATTTTACCCCAAGTTACAATCCTTGGGACCAAAGAATTTGCCTAGTCCCAAACGGAGATTTATTTGAATCTATTAAAGCGGAAAAGGCATCGGTCGTCACCGACCACATCGAAAAATTTACCCCTAAAGGCATTCTTTTAAAATCGGGAAAAGAATTAGAAGCAGACATCATTATTACTGCTACTGGCCTGAATCTTAAACTTTTAGCAGGTATTCCATTTGTAATAGATGGAGAAAAAATAGACCTTTCTAAAACGATTTCCTACAAAGCCATGATGTTTAGTGATATTCCTAATCTATCCCTAGCTTTTGGCTATACCAATGCTTCTTGGACCTTAAAATGTGACCTTTCCAATCAATATGTTTGTCGATTAATTAACTACATGGAGGAACATGGCTACAAGCAATGTACGCCTCGACAAAATGACCCTAATTTAGAATTGGAGGATTGGTTAGATTTCACCTCTGGTTATATCCGAAGAGCCATGCATACCTTGCCCAAACAGGGTACTAAAAAACCTTGGCGATTGGAGCAAAATTATTTGGAAGACCGCAGAATGATTGGTAATAGTAAAATTGACGACGGCATAATGGTATTTTCTTCGCCGAAGAAGCAAAGAGTTAAAACAGAAGATAGGAAAGAAGTGGTAAGTGGTGAGTTATAAATGAGTAGTAATATGACTGAAATTGTAGATGAAGTTATCAACAAAACAAAATCATGACCAACAACAACTTTCCAACAGGTAGGCTGCTTTCCCTAGACGCTTATCGAGGACTGACGATGTTTCTCCTAATGGCAGAGGCAGCTTTTGTCTATCAAGCTTTTACAGCCTATTTCTCACCTGATAGCATTGGTGGTCATATCATTCATCAATTTCACCATCATCCTTGGAATGGTTTACGGTTTTGGGATTTAATCCAGCCATTTTTTATGTTTATAGTTGGTGTCGCTATGCCTTTTTCATTGCAAAGTCGATTAAAAAAAGGAGATAGTTGGCAAGATGCTTTTAAGCATATTCTTCGACGATGTTTCTTACTATTACTTTTTGGAACAGGCCTACATTGTGTCTATAGTGGGCAAATAGTTTGGGAACTTTGGAATGTATTGACTCAATTATCCTTTACTATTTTAGTTGCCTTTCTATTAATGCGCTTTCCTTGGAAAACACAACTAATCGTTTCTATCCTCTTTTTAATATTGACCGAATTTTTATATAGGAATTATGCCCCAAGTGCACCTTTTGTAAAAGACCAAAATTTTGGAAGTTGGATGGATTTAATACTGATGGGAAAAATCAATGATGGTGGAGGTTGGGTAACCGTCAATTGTTTGCCAACAGCAGCGCATACTATTTGGGGTGTTATTTGCGGTCAATTATTATTAAAAGAAATCGTACCTGCTAAGAAAATCAATTATTTGCTAATTGCTGGATTCACTAGTTTAGTCATTGGATATGGCATGGATTGGACAAGTATTACCCCAATCATTAAGCGAATTGCCACCTCATCTTTTGTTTTTGCTTCTGGAGGTTGGGCATTATTAGCTTTAGCTTTTTTCTATTGGTTCGTTGATGTAAAAGGCATTAAAAGTTGGACTACTTTTTTTATGATAGTTGGGTCAAATTCTATTTTCATCTATCTTTTTTCGGAAACAATAGGTGTACAATGGCTGCGAGATTTTGGAAATATTTGGACAACGGGTATTTTAACTCCTTTAGGTTTGAGTCCAGCAATGATGACCATTTTTAACGGTTTTTTAGTACTAGCCATCCTATGGTATCTCTGCTATTTTTTATACAAGCATAAAATTTTTATTAAGATATAAGTATCAATGGTTAATATTTGATTGAATCAACATACATGTCCTCAGTAGAAGCATTCATTATAGAAAAAGAAGGTCATCAACAAGCCGTTTTACAATTCCTAAATGACTTAATGATGTCTACCCCAGAAGTGACGAGTAAGATTCGCTATAAAGTGCCCTTTTACTACCGCAAGAGTTGGATTTGTTACCTCAATCCTACGAAAAAACCAATAGGCATAGAACTCGTTTTTTTAAGAGGGAATGAATTATCAAATGAGCAAGGACTGCTAGATGCGAAAGGAAGAAAACAAGTAGCGGGTGTCCATTTTGAAAAAGTAGCAGATATTCCAATAGAAACTTTACTAGAAGTTATACAAGAAGCGATTTGGTTAGATGAAACTATACCTTATACATCCAAACGGGCTCGAAAAAAATAGGGCATTACCGTCCTATCAACTGAAAAGCCATCCAGTGCATCGGCAAAGCACTTTCTTCCGAAGTCAATAATTTTAGTTTAGCTCGTCTTACTGCTTCCGAATAGGTAGCCCGTTTTACTAATATTTGATGGAAAAAATGCTGCATAAATTGCGCCGTAATTTTATCATTTACTTTCCATAAGGAATACATTACATTAGGCGTGCCTGCAAAGACAAAAGCTCGATTGAGCCCCAACATTCCTTCCCCTCCCAATAATTCACCATAACCACTTTCGCAACTAGACAAAACCACTAGATTGGCTTTGATGTTAAAATGATAAATTTCACCCATTCGCAGAATATGCTGGTCTGTTGCTTCCCCTTCCTTTGGATGGCAAACAATACCTGACAATTCGGGATATTCAAGATTGGCAAAACTATGTGTAGCAATATGAATAAAATCATAATCGCCATCTAATTCTTTTACGAGATTCGCCTTAGTCGCTTCTTTCCGAAGGATTACTTTCGGCGTAGAAAACGCGTTATTTTTAAATAATTCGGCTGTATTTAGTACTTCCAATTCCGACCAATGTAAAGGTGCAAAATTAGTACCTCTTTGATAAGTATAGGTCGCGGTATCTGCCACAAAACGATGAGGCAATTCAATGGTACTACTATCTTCTTTGGAAAAAACAGGTGCGAAACCAAAAAAATTATTTTCCGCTCGCTCAGATAATAAGGTGTTGTATAGCAAGGTCGTAGAATAGTGATAAGAAATATCAAAATACTTTAGTAGAAAATCCAATTTGGAAAAAGATGTTCGTTTAGTTGCTTGTGGTAATTTGTTAATTAATGATTCAAAGGGCAAATAATTGAGTTGGTCTTCTACAATGAATATTAATTTTCGACCTTTAGCAATGTATTTATTAATCGGTCGAATAAGTCGTCGATAAAATTCGTGGCTACGGGCAACAAATCTAGTAAATCGCTTTGGTCGGATGATATTTAATTTGTTCAATTGTTTGTGATAGGCAACAATTTCTTTATTCAAATCCTTAGACCAAGGAATTTTAGAAATAGATAATTCTTCTTTAGCAATAGTAAAAATGAAAAACTTCCTATTTTCTCCATTATAAATATTATCGCTCAAAGCATCCGTAGCAGAAAATTCTACAATGACTGTTTCTTCATCTAATAAAGCTTGTATATCTTCAATTCTTGGAATCTCAATTTCATACTGGAGGGCGTAATATTTAGGGTATTTTTCTTGAATTTGTTGGGTTAAAGCCGTTAATTCTGCTTGCAACGGTGTCAGTTTTTTTTCTTGAATGGCTATTTCCTCCGTATTCTCTGCTTCTTTAGCTCGCTGCAGTGCTAATTCAAGCTGGGCGATTTCTTTTTTTAGGCTCGTTTCCCGAATAACAAACATCTTAGGAATCAATGGATTATTTTCGTCTGCTTTATATCGACTACTCGCTATATTTTCTGCCAATAAAATAGACTTATTTCGTTCGGCAAAATAAAAAGCTTGGTCAAAGTAAAAGGATTCACCCGTCTCCGTAAAAAAAGCACTCGCTATCTCCATGCCTTGTTCATAAGCCATCAAAAAATTGGGCAATTGCTTTTGTTTTTCAGCCCGATCAGCTCCCAAATCTTGTCTAATTTTGGCAATTAACCGATCGGCGAAGTGACAGGCGTTTAAAGCATGTTTTAAATATTTTTCATCCCCTTTAGTACTCCGCCAATATTGATGCAGCGTGTATATTTTAAAGTTGGCTAAACCAAGAGCTTTCTTTGGGTAAAGTACCTGTTTAGCTAGTGGATTTTGAAAAGTATTTCCATCTACAAAGCTAGGACTCAAAGCCCGTAAACCTTCCTGTACTCTTGCAACTTGCTTTAAATAATTCGGTTCTAGCTGAGCTAAAGAAAAATAGACATCTGAAATTTGAGGTCGATAAGTATCTCCAAAAGTATTCAAATAATTGATTGCTTCTAAATAGATTAGCTTTGCAGCCCCTTCTTCCCCATTTTTATCATATTCCTGAGCTTTCGCAAGCAACTGTTCATATTTAACAGGCAAGGGGGTCTTTTCTTCTTTTTGCCCATAAAGCATTCCTCCACAAATTAATAGAAAACTTATCAACCACCTTGATTTTATAGTAAGCATATTTGTTAATTTTAATTCATTACCGTACACTTTTTACTGAATCACGCACTTCGCTACGCTACGTGCG
>CAYMSC010000351.1:0-7172 GCA_964392805.1 uncultured Saprospiraceae bacterium | reverse complement strand
AGCTTCCCACAGTTTACTCCGATTTTATCGGAGGATAATTATCAATTATTTATCTAATTATCTAGGATTAAACTACACTAAAATGCCGAAAAAATTTGAAGCTAGTAACGAAATAATTATTCACACGATTAAGAGTTTTCGACAGTTTTTGAGAAATGGCTTATCACTAAAAAATTGTACGGTTCAAAATATTGATTTTTCAAAAGTCAATATAGAATGGGACAACCTTAAAATAAAAAATACAGCTTTTTTAGGTTGTCAATTAAAAATTGAAGCCGAAATTAAGCTTCGGCGCAGAGGAGCAACCATTATTAATGCGCCTTCTGATTTGCCTTATCAACCTTTTAGAAGTAAACTTTATAATTGGAAAGAATTAATGGAAGGCTATTCTTTTAAAGAGGATAATAGCATAGATATTAAGATTTATAAGCATTTTTCCAAGCAAAAATATACGCCTAATATCAATGAAGCCCTATGGCAACGAATTCACGACCATTCGATGGACGAAGCTTTGAGAGATTTATTAAATTTTGATGAAAACGGTATGACTACCAAAAAATGTGTTGGGGTCATGGGCGGACACAGTACCAGGCGAGATGATCCATTTTATACTAAATCTGCCTTAACGGCGAAGTTATTGACAGAAAATGGCTATTTACTAGCATCAGGAGGTGGTCCTGGCATTATGGAAGCAACCAATTTGGGCGCTTATTTTGCAGGTAAAAATACAGATGATTTGATGGATGCCATCAAAGTTTTAAAAAAAGCACCTCATTATGCCGACAAAAAATTTCACCGACAAGCTTTTAAAATACTGGACCAATATCCCAAAGGTGCAGCAAGTCTAGCAATTCCAACTTGGTTTTATGGTCATGAGCCAAGTAATCTATTTGCTTCTCACATTGCAAAATATTTTTCCAACAGCATTCGAGAAGATACGCTATTAGCTGTTAGTTTATACGGGTTAGTTTGTGCCCCCGGTAGTGCAGGTACGGTTCAAGAAATTTTTATGGATGCCACTCAAAATCATTATGGGACGTTCAATTATATAAGTCCAATGGTTTTCTTAGGGGTAGAACATTATTCTGTTAAAACGATGATTTATCCATTACTTCGACAATTAGCTTGGGATAGGAAATATTATGATTTATTACATATTACTGATTCGCCTAAAGATGTTTTGCGTTTCTTGCAAAAGCATCCACCTGTAAAAACTTAGCAAAGAAGAAGGAAATGGTATAATTTATGAATGATGAAAGATAAATTCGTTGGAAGCAAAATATCTGCCCTAATAAAGTGATTACTTAATAATTATTTTCTAACATCAAGCTTTTAGCTGACTAGCTATACAAATCTAGTCCGCTATTAATCAATCAAACTTTCCTTGATTATCAATTAATATTTTACCAAAAACGCAATGGGTTTTACTAAAAAAAATACAGCTATCTTATTAATTCATTGTCCTGACCAAAAGGGCATTGTGGCCGCAATTTCTGATTTCTTATTGAAGAATAATGGAAATGTTGTTGATATTGAACAGCATGTTGAAGCAGATATCAATCACTTTTTTATGCGAGTAGAATGGGAACTAAATGAGTTCGCCATACCACGAGAAAAAATAGCGGATTACTTTTCAACGCTTATCGCTAATAAATATCAAATGCATTGGCAATTAAATTTTTCAGACAAGAAGCCTAAAATGGCACTCTTTGTTTCCAAAATGTCTCATTGTTTGTACGATATTTTACAACGATATATGTCTAAAGAATGGGAAGTAGAAATTCCATTAATTATAGGTAATCATGAAAACCTAAAATATATTGCAGACCGCTTTGAAATTGATTTCCACTGTTTCCCAATAACAAAAGTGACCAAAGCAGAACAAGAGGCAAAAGAAATTGCATTGTTAAAAGAACACGATATTGATTTTGTGGTCTTAGCCAGATATATGCAAATTTTATCTGATGATTTTGTGAAAGCTTTTCCTAACCAAATCATCAATATACACCATTCGTTTCTACCAGCATTCATTGGCGCAAAGCCTTATCATGCTGCACATAAAAGAGGGGTCAAAATTATAGGTGCGACCAGTCATTACGTAACTGCTGATTTAGATGAAGGTCCCATCATTGTGCAACATACCAATAGTGTGAGTCACAAAGATTCTGTTAAAGATTTGATTAGAAAAGGTAAGAATTTAGAAAAGATGGTTTTATCAGAAGCTATTTATCTACAACTGCAAAATAAGGTGCTGTCTTATCAAAATCGGACTATTGTTTTTTAGTTTTTGCTATTTGTAGTAGGTATAAAAAAATAGAACGGTCAATTTGCACTCAACCCCCCAATCAAGTGGAAAAATCCCGTTCCATTCTCTTGTAAGTCAATTTTTATGCCAGTTGCTAGCATTTGATTTTTGAATTTAGAGCCCACAAGTTAAAACGACTTTTTTGAAAAAATTAGGCATTTAAACTTCAATTAATTATTTCGTCACTACTAAGCATGTTTAAAATTATTGCGTCTTTCAAAAGCTGTATTTCGGAAGCTAGCCTATATTTCACTCCTACGATATAAAAAAGGTCGGGCACACAACAGGTATGATGTATTTCTACATCCGATTCGAGATCACAGATTTAGTATTAAGATTAGAAAACTACGGATAATTTTTTTACCGCAACGCGGATGAGATGCCTACATAGCCTTTGCTACGTCGAGTATTTTCAACATGAACAAACGCTGTTTCTGAACAACAAGGCGGACGGGTGACTAAAACCAAAATAAGCTCGTCCAGATGACCAACTTATTATTTCGTCGTTACTAACGATAGAAAGAATTGAAAAAATCAGTTTTATCTTTGACTTATTAATTAAGGAACGCGATAAAAATAAATTCAGATTCTGTCAAAGTAATTAAGATAACTAAACGGTTCACTTTAAGTCGTGTTGGCTTTTGTCCAGAGACAAAAAAGGGTAAGTCAATTAATTCTTTGACTCAGAAGAATCTGAATTTATTTTCATCTTACTACTAAAACACTAAATCATCTATTTTATTAAAAAATACCCTGTCACATTTTTGCTTGTTGGGTAACGCCATTTTAATAAAAATCATCGAAATTGAATTGTATTTTTGTAGGAAACTAATCATTCAATACTCCCAAGCTTTCCACTTTAACACCCTACCTCCACCTCCCCTTCATTTTTATCCTCCTTTATAATAATACTTACCCCTTCATCATTTCATCTAAGTCTTAGTTTTGAAAAGCCCAAATAAATATTTATACAAACTATGAAAAGAGTAATATTACACGCTGCTACATTTTTTCTATTAATCCTATGTTCAAAATCCTTATTTGCCTCCATTTTACCAATTCCACTTTCAGAAAGAATCCAACACTCTGGTCAAATAATAATGGCAAAAGCCATCTCGGCAGAATCTTATTGGAATCAAGATAAAACTCAAATTTTCACCGCTTACACAATGGAAACTACTGCCTATATGAAAGTCGCTAGTTCTGCCCATACTTTTCAATTTATCTTACCAGGAGGAGAAGTTGATGGAGAACTAGAAGTAGTGACCCCTAATATCCATATAGTTATTGGAGACGAATATATGTTGATGGTTGAAAATGCTTCGAGCAATGCTATAAATTCACAAAGAAGCGGAGCCGAATTAAGAATGAGTCAATTCCAGCCTTATGCACATGTTCAAGGAGTTATGGAATATAAAGATGGCGTTTATGTAGATTTTACGGAGCCTACAGCCATGGATGAAAAAATCATGATGGAAACAGTTGAGGCTATTACAGGAATGGTCGCAGTAACGCCTAGTGGGGAAGTTTATGAACCAAGAATCATCATAGAAGATTTGGATAAGGATGGCGTTTGCTCAACTTTAGATTGTGATGATAATGATCCCAATTATCCAAAACCTGTTGGCGCTGCCTGTAATGATGGTAACGCCTCTACCATAAACGACCAAATTCAAGCAGATGGTTGTACTTGTGCAGGCAATGGTGGACAACCATTAAGTTGTAATGAGTTATCTCCTATTGTAGAAGGAAATACCATCAGAATTGATAATTTATTGGCAAAAAAAGAACGAGTCATTCTAATAGGCATAGAAACCAACGGATTAGAACAAATTATTTGCGATGGAAATTGTATGGAAACGCAATATATTGAAGGACTAGAACTAGGAAATAAAATTGTAGGTATTTGGATGTTTGATGAACAAAATGATTCTTGCTACAAAGAATTTGTAGTAGAAGTTATAGAATATACTTGTTTTGACACGGATAATGATAATATATGCAATATTAAAGATTGTGCCATTGGTGACCCAAATTTACCAGTTACGCCGGGTACGCCATGTGACGATGGGAATCCGAACACTTTAAGGGATATTATACTGTGGGATGGTTGTTCTTGTGCGGGTATCGAAACTTGTTCAGCAAACACAGAAGGAAATGGTAGACCATTAGCGATTACACTCAAAAATGAAGCCGGTGATATTAATCCCATATTTATTACGGGTTCAATAGAAGCATCTGATGAGTTGATTATTGAAGGAAGTGGTTTTGGCACAAGTCCAGGGACGATAGATTTTCCAAATAGTGATTCTGGCGGGAGAACTAGAACTACGATAGAGCAAACAACAGACATTTCAAGTTGGACGGATGTACAAATTAGAGTAAAAATTCCTTCACGGGTTGGTAGTGGTAATATAATTGTCAAAAATACTGCAGGCTCAACCGTAGGGTCTGCACCCATTAAAATTAGTTTTGCACTCAATAGCCTTTATAGTTCATTTAGAAGTTTTGACAGCAAGACGAGACAAAACGTTAAGTTTACCAATAGAAATGACGCTGGAGGGTATACGATACAACTAAATTCCACTTCTGGATTTGCTGCTTCTCAAGCGGTAGTTCCTTTAGAGCAAGCGGTAAATACATGGATATGTGCAAGTGGTGTCAATTGGCAATTAGATAAATCAGGGACAACCGAAGGTTTTGCAAATGACGGAAATTGTGTTATACTTTATGAACCCAATTTACCTATTGGGGTATTAGGCATTACGACTTCTAGGTATAAGGCATCAGGAAATTCTTCTTGCAGCTTTCATAACACTGTTTGGTATTTAAAAGAATTCGACATCCAATTTATACCTAGAGAATCCTTGGGTAGCTTCGATTGGAATTTTGGCCCTTGGCCACCACAAATTAGTCAATATGATTTTCAAAGTATTGCCTTACATGAGCTAGGGCATGCGCATGGTTTGGGGCATGTAATTGATGAAGCGGAAATCATGCATTATTCCATAAGAAATGGAATAGAAAGACGAACAGTCACCACTCATGCGCATGATGGTTGTAATGCAAAAATTGAAGTAGCTACTCAACCAAATTGTATCAGCAGCCATGAACCAATGACGCTCATGTTCCCAACCGAATGCCCCGAAATTGAGGAAGAAATAAGTACTTCTGTGAGACTAAGACTAATGCTTCAGGGCTATTACAATCTAAGTGATAATAACCTTGTTACTAATCTTTTAGACAATAATCTATTACCCAATGATGAGCCTTATAATACTGGTCAAGCTGTTTCTGTGGCTAATTTTCCTGCTAATGCTGTAGATTGGCTATTAATAGAATTAAGAGATGAGAATGATATGGCTTCCGTCATTACTAAAAAACCTGTATTTATTAATACTGACGGCACTTTGGTAGATTTAATAGGCAATGAATTAATCAGTTTTAAAGATTTAGAAGATAAAAATTATTATGTTGCTATTTTCCATAAAAGTCATTTACCAATTGTCAGTCGAACTGCTTTACCCCTCAATGATGACCCTGCGCTCTATGACTTTTCTACATCTGCTTCCACTACGATGGGCGAAAATCAACAAATTCTAATAAACGGACAATACTTTATGAGTAGTGGGGATTTCGACGGCAATGGAATTATCAATAATTTAGATTTTAATCTTTGGAAACAAGCGGGTGCCGCAGTCAATCAATATTCTCCTGCGGATGCAGATGGTAATGGTATTATCAATAGTTTGGACTTTAATCTTTGGAGAGGTAATGGTAGTAAAGTTAGTGTGCTGAGTAACTAGTCAAAAATAGCCACCACTCGAGCAGGGGCAGCAGAACCACCAACTATTTTCAAAGGAAAAACTGCCACTTTAAAACCATTCGGCGGCAATGCTTTCAAATTTGTCAGTTGTTCGATGTGGCAATATTCTTTTCTAGCACCCACCAAATGTGCTGCCCAAAAAGCAGAATTGTCTTTATTTTTCTTGGCTTGTTCTACTTGGTACCTTAGTGGTAAATCCCAGCCCCATTGGTCAATACCCATTACTTTAACACCTTGGTCAATTAGCCATTCGGTTGCTTCAGCACTCATACCTGTTCCTTTGTCGGGAAATTCTTTGGTCCCCATCAAAGCATCACGGTCAGTACGAATAAGGACAATATTTCCAGACTGAATCGTTAAATTATTTTTGGCTAAATCTGCTTGGAGGTCCGCTATTGTGATTGGGTCAAAATCAGCTTTATGTGCCATATTGATAACGATACCATCTCCATAACACCAATCTAACGGAATCTCATCAATTGTTTTAGCCCTCTCTCCATTCACAGTTGGACTGTAATGCCAAGGAGCATCGATATGCGTCGTAGAATGTACGCCCATTTTTTGAATCGTATCATCCGCCCAGCCAATAAAATTAGGTGGAAATAGCTTAAAAGGCAGGCCCAAAAAGCGAATTAGCCATCGTCCCTTACGATGCGGTTTATGCTTAATTTTTACTTTCATAAACCAAGGGTCATTCTTATTATATTGAATAGGTTTAGTAAGGTCAACTATTTTAGACATAAGAATTCAACTAACAAATTAAAATAAATAAGCAGGTGTAAAGTTAATAATTTCAGCGGTTTATTCTTGTATAAAAAAAGTAATTATTTGAAAGAATAATACATTATAAAAAATAAAATTTTAAAAATTTAAAGGCAGTAAAAAAAGAATGTGCGGTAGAAATATACTAAAAAACGGTAAAAAATCACTTTGTTATAAAAAAATAGGTGGGTTTCCTTTTTATTTTGAGATTAATATATATATTTAGGGCGAGAAATGGAAATAACCTATATTTAAGTAAAAAAATAGGCTATTTTTAAA
>CAYMSC010000350.1:0-7179 GCA_964392805.1 uncultured Saprospiraceae bacterium | reverse complement strand
CCCGTACGGGTTCCTATTTGAAAAATGCGGAACTTATTTTTTCGTCGTCTCTTAGATGAAATGTTTGCAATTCGTAGAGCACAAAAAGCTAAAATGAAATGATAATTGAACTCTCAAAAAATACTTTTGAAGGCGATTCTAACGATAAGGCATTGGATAGACTTTGGTATACTATTGAAGATAAATACCAATTATTGATGAGAGGGAATGAAGAGGGAATTATAGAATCATCATGTGATTTTCAAAGAAATAATGCTAAAGAAATAGATGGTGTCAATTTAGGTTATCTATTATCAGGGAATAAAAGTCCAGAAAATTGTATTCCAACTGTAAAATATAACTCAAGCGAAAAGAATAATTTCTTTCCTAATGGAAAGCATGAAAATATGTTTTCTCTTTTGCAGGAAGAAAATTTTAGACCAATTTTCAATAAATTGTTTCTAGAAGAGTATATGATTAAAGAAACAAAGATTGAAATGCTAGAATCAAGAAAAACAATCATATATGAAGCAGAAATCAATTTTGTTACAGAAGAATTAGAAATAGATTATTTTGATTGGTAAGACTAAATAATTTTCCAAGAATTTGTCTTAAACAAAAGGGCATCCAAAGTTTTGGAATAAAGAACCAATTAAATACATTTGCCCTATTGGTAAACCTATAAAACTACACAAATGACCACCACCGAAAAAGAAATCCTATTCATCCTAAGCACCATCAAAGGCAGCGGTTCATTCGAAAAATCAGGCGTGCAAGAATTTGTGCCACCCGGCTTACAGATTAAAGGCATTGGAGAAGTCAGTTTTCCATTGAATCCAATTATGACCAAGGCTATAATTGGGGAGGCTAGGCAAGCCCCTTTTGGCAAAGGTAGTGAAACCGTAACCGATACCAATGTGCGGAGTGCTTGGGAAATAGATGCTGACCAATTGACTTTTAATAATAAAGGTTGGACAAAATTTTTGAAGAAAATTGTTAATAATGTAAAAGAGGGATTGGGTATCAATGAAGACCAAGAAGTAGCTGCTTCATTATATAAGCTATTGATTTATGAAGAGGGTGATTTTTTTCTACCACATAAGGATTCAGAAAAAGAAGAAGGCATGTTTGCGACTTTGATTGTGAGTCTACCTTCCAATCATACAGGAGGGGAATTAATGGTCCGATTTGATGGAAAAGAAGAAATTATTGATTTTGCACCAAGTGCCAGTAATTATAAAATTCCTTATGCTGCCTTTTATGCCGATTGTGAACATGAAGTGAAGCCTGTGACTTCAGGTTATCGGGTTAATTTGGTGTATAATTTAGTACAAAAAGCGGGCAACAAAATTTATAGCCCCCAGTTTTCGGAGCAAGTAAATGATTTTGTGGGTTTAATAAAATCAATAGAAGCCTCTTTTGAAGATAAGCCCAAAGCGATTTTATTAGACCATCAGTACACCCCAACTAATTTCTCTTTAGACCAGTTAAAACTCCATGATTGGCCGAGAGCACAGGCTTTATTAGAAGCAGCGGAAAAAGCGGGGTATTTTGCTCGATTGGGCTTATTAACACATTATATTCAGGGTGATTTGTTAGAAGACCATAGTAGTTATAATCGTCGAGGTAGAGGACGTTATAACGATTATTACAATGAACCAGCGCCAGGAGAAGGAAAGATGGGAGACGATATTTATGAACTTTATACCAGAATTGAGCATTGGAGTGAAGATGGCGGACCAACATTAGGCAAAGTAGATTTAGACGAATCTGATGTTCTCAAAAATATCGAATTGGGGTATGACGAACCTATTGAACAAGAACAAGAAGGATATACTGGAAATGCAGGTATGACCATAGAATATTGGTATCATTATGGTGCAGTTATTTTATGGCCTAAAAGTAAGCATGCTGATTTATTATTTCATCAACCCATTCGGGAAAGATTAAGTTGGTTAAATTATTATGCTGAAAATTGGGAGAACGAAGACTTAAATCCTAAGGCGTATTCTAAAAAATTATTACTTGGATTGGCTGGGAGTACTCCAGAGGAGAATATTAGAAGTCGATACTATGGAGATAAAGATGATTATACCCCTGTAACAAGGGCATTAATCAAATTGGATGACGCCGCATTTTTAAGAAATAATTGTGTGGAATTGTTAGCGAACCAATTTGAACAAATTGAAGTAGCTCAATGGGTTCGTTTATTAGAACATTATTCACCAGAAATCTTTAATGCGACTTTTCAAAAAGCAGGACATAAAGGAGAAGTAGGAATTATCAAGCATTTATTAGAAATTTTAGAAAAATTAGTCACTACTTCTGATGCTAATTTAACAAAATTTGTGCTTTCTCAGCTTCAACTATTACCTACTTATTTAACGAAGACTCCTCTACATAAAATTCGAGAAGAATATAGTTATGATGATTCTTTGAAAGACAATATTACTACGATTGTTGAAAAAATCATTGACCTTAGCGTCCACAATGAGATAGATAATAAATGGGTGAATAAGGTAGCTCAAAGCATGACAGAAAATTTAAAGAGAGACTATGCCAACGAAGTATTAACTGCTATTTTATTAAAAAATAAATATGGGGGTAATGTTTTAGCTAAAAATCTCTATGAAATTCTTGGACAGGACTTGACAAAAAGAACGAATAAAAAACCAAGCCCACCAAAAAATTGGACACGCAAAGTGCCAAAATCGAAATATTATCAGAACCAATTAGAGATTTTACGAACCTTTCTAGAATCACCTTCACAACAAGTATTTAATTACACCGAAAATCAACGCTATCGAGATAGCATGTCTTCCGCTTTAAGGGATGTTACGATTGATTTAAGAATGGAAACCATCACAAAAGGGCGCCCTTATACTTTGCGACTTACCAAAACTCAATCTGCATATGAATTGAAATTAAAGCATTGGACAGAAGATAGTGACTTATTGACTAAATTGATAAAGTTGGATGAAAATTAATCTTGATTGAATGATAGAACCTGTTCAAATATCTGTTTCGTTAAGTGACCAAACAAAATTAGGCATCACTATTTTCTCAACAAAAAATAACGACACCCCAACCCTAATAATCTCCCCAGCCTTCGGCGTAAAAGCCACCTACTACAAACATTTCGCCAAAGCACTAAGCGAAAAAGGCATCACCGTAGTCACCGCAGACCTACGAGGACATGGCCTATCTTCTGTCCGCCCAGACAAAGAAAATAACTACGGATTCCTAGAAATGATAAATGATTTAAAAGCAGTGGTAGATAATTTAAAACAAGCAAATCCAAAGACTAAAGTTTATATTTTAGGACATAGCATGGGTGGACAAATCGGCAGTTTAGCAGTAGCCAAATATCCAAATCATTTTGCAGGTTTGGCGATGATAGGGGCTCCAAATGTGTATTATAAAGGTTGGTCAAGGTTTCATTATTATCGGCGGAAATTATTAGTATATGTCTTACTACCATTATTTGGTAAATTGATAGCGCTATTTCCAAAATTAAAAATAGGAGGCTACTACACGACGCAAAAGCAAGCGGCAGAGTGGGGGTACACGGGGAAAACAGGAAATTATAAAGTAATCGGCGATGATTTTGATTATGAGGAAGCAATGGGAAACGTGCCAATTCCAGTTTTAGCGATAGACATCGAAGATGATTTAATGGCACCCAAAGTTGCGATAAAGAACTTATACCAGAAATTTTCCAGTACAAGTTCCTTATCAACTTTGACCTTAACGAAAGCAGCGACGGATGCCAAATTATCTCATATCAATTGGCCTCGAACGGCGACAGAGGAGATGGTGGAAAGTGTTTATAAGTGGTTAAAGAATTTAAGCTAATTATTGTTTCCATTACTTAAACATTCGCTTGGGATATAAAATCAACTGGATAAAATTAAATTCGAGTACGCCTGCGGATAAATCCAGCCCATCTTTCACATTGATTTTTAGATTTGGGAAATAGCGTAAATTCGTTCGTAAATACCACCAATCTTTATGAGTAGGACGAATATCCCAGCCGAAAATAATGCCGTAACTTAATTTTTTCTCTTGGACATTAAAAGTTTCTACACCTTCAAATCGTTCTCTCGCTGATAAAATTTCGTAACTTAATATAGGGCCTAATAAGGGGACAAACCCTTTATAATCAAAAAGTCCTCTAGATAATTCCAAGGCAAAGGAATTTCGCTTAATATTTTGTATCGTACCAAACCCACTTGTAGCGGAACGATAAGTTCGCCAGCTAATATTGGCATTCAAATTAGGCTTGTGCCAAAAATAGCCAAGGGCTACATCTGCCATAATGGGCGCATCAAAGTTATTGAGATAGGGTCGATTTTCTATATTGTAGCTTGATTTACCCAAACCATAACCTGTCGAAGGACCAATACCTATAAAAAAGCCGTCTAATTTACCTTTGGCTGCCCATGCTTCCGTTGTTTTTTGTGCTTCTCCTGTTTCCCATTTTTTCTCATGAGGAAGGGTCGTGTCAATAAATAGTTTATACCCAAAAGATAAATAAAGTGGTGGCGTTTTTACACTTATTTGTTCCGTTCTAGAAATAAAATAATCTATTGTACTAGCAAAATTATAGAATAGAGAAACATTCAATAGATGCTTTTTATGGTTAAAAGTAAATCCTGAAATTAAGGGTGCTCGATAAAACCTTTTGCTAGTTGCTATTCCAAATGTTTCTCTGTTGTCATTTTGTTGATAATTATAGGGGACGATGCCTGTTCCAATGAATGGTCTTAATTTATTATGCTCAATTCGCCAAGGGTAATATTTAAAAACCGTTTCAAAACCACTATTATGAGCACTCGTATAATTGGAATTACGAATTATGCCGCCTTTACCACCTAAACCATAAACGGCAAAGTAAAAATCAGCATGTCCCCAGAAATGAGTGCCTCCAACAATTAATTTTTGACTTGAACGTGATGTAAAATCGAATGTTTCTAATTGATTATTAGCATTTCTAAATGCAGAAGCGCCACCAAGACTAGTGGTATATTCATAGCCGATAGATAATTGGGCAAAGCGATGTCTTGTTTGTTTTTCTGCGTAAACTTGAGCGTTTATTGCAGAAGTAATAGCGAAGAATATAATTAAACTACTTATAATCGTTTTCATATTGTAGCTGTTTTTTGTTGGTGATTTAATTAAGTTTTCAATGAAGGTTACTAGGCCTGCAACATCAGTTCGCAAATTTTTTAATTCTCATCCACCAAGCCCCCCGTACCGCTAATATTGCTAATTATCTGAGGGGTTCCTTTATACCTGACATCGCCCGTACTAGTCATTGTTACTTCTAATCTTTGGGCTACTCGAATTTCAGCATCCCCTGTACTTGTTGAAACCAAGACAACTTCTTGAGTCGATAAATCAAAAGCAGCTAAACTACCTGTACTATTCAACCGAGCATTTAAAAAATCTGCTTCACCTGCTAAGGTAACATCGCCCGTTCCGTTTATCAATAAATCAATTTGTTGAGCATCGCCTTGGTGCTGAATGCTGCCTGTACTTTGTACCGATAAATCTAATAATTCGACCCTGTCAAATTGGTCTTGTACTTGGATGTCGCCTGTTGAAGTAGTGTGTAAACCAGTAATTATAGGTATGGTTATTTCTATCGTGACTGATTCAAATCCATCATTAAAATTTACTAAGTCAATTAACCATTCATCATCTGTGACAGTCTTAGTAATGGCATCGAAGACTTCTGGTTGAGCATTGATGTTAATGCTTTGTACTGCGCCTTTTGTAATGATAACGTTAGCAGGAAAATCTAAGGTGACGATAGAAAAATTGGGTAACTCCAAAGTGAAGTTTTCTGGTTCTGAAGTTAATTGATTGTCTTCGACACAAGAAGTCGTATTAAAAGCAAAGAAGGCTAAAACGATTAAAGCTAAAAACTGATTGATAGATAATTTTGTAATTTTCATAACAGAAGGTTTTTTTATGTTAATAAATATTTTGTAATGCTGCCATTCCTATAATTATTGGAGTGGCGTTATAATTATTGCTTGACAGTCAAAACCATAGCGGTAGACATCCCCCGAAATCGCTTCCATTTATCTTGGCTACCGTATTTATAAAAGTGGGTAGCAAAAGCAGGCATGGTAATCGGCAATTGAAGAAAGCGCCCTTTTTGAGAATGCTCAATCCATTCTAAAGCAATGATAACATCTTCTTTAACAAATAAAGGGTAGTCGGATAAATTGATACTCGCCCAACCTTTTTTATGGTCAATTAAAGTGGTAATGATATCCGTTTGATTTAATAATTGATGAGGTCGTCCATTTTGGATGTCATAAATATTGAGGCGAAAACGAATGGTATCAAAATTATTTCCACCTACATAGAATTTAAACTCCGCTAATTGACTCGGTTGTTTAATATTAAATCGGCGACCAATTGCTGCGCCAAGGTTTTGATTGGGCTTCTTAGAAATCGAAAAATTAGTCATTCGACTGGTATTGGTTTTTTGATGCCCAATCACCTTGGCAGTCAATAGGTCGGGACGAACTTCCACTGTTTTTAAAGTAATCCCTGTTTTATTTAATTGGATAGCCTGACCATTCAATAATCGAAGAGAGGCAATGGTATAGTCTTTAGTTTCATATCCCAAATAAGAAAATCGAACGACTTGTTCTTCATTGATGGTTTCATTGAAGTATAATTCAAAAGCGCCATTTGCATTGGAGATGGTTCCCAAACGAGTGCCGATGATGCCAATATTGGCATAAGCTAAAGTAGTTGCATTTTCATTGAGCACCTTTCCTTTTATTAGGAATGTGTCCTGTGCAGAGACTAATATAGGAGCTAAAAAAGTAAAAATATTGAAGACTAATTTTTGAATTTGCATGATTCGATTTTTTAATTGAATTCGTTGATGACTCAAAGTTAGGAGTGATTCAACTTAAAAATCGAAAAGTGTGGTGAGGTGCAATAAAACTGGTGGGAATGGCAGATTTTGGGGCAAAATGCAGGGGAGTGGGGCGAAATGCAAAGGGATTTGATAGAAAAATGCCAATTGCAAGTGGCTAAAATGGAGGTCAATTGGTCATTGTAGGTCATTAAACATTGTTTTCAATTAGTATTTTTTCAAAGTTCCTTAATCACTTTACAACTTAGTAACGGCAAAACAATAACTTGAACATCTAGGACGGCTTCTTTTGCTCC
>CAYMSC010000349.1:0-7221 GCA_964392805.1 uncultured Saprospiraceae bacterium | reverse complement strand
CTTAAAACAATACTGCCTATTGGTTCACACATAAAATAGAGGATTCTTTTATTGGTTAGTTTTAAATTGATTAAGACAATTGCCAACTATTTACTGCCGACAGCACTACGCCATTTTTAGTTCAAACCGTCAATAAAATATAGCATCATCGCTTTTTTGAAAAAAAAATGATTTTTAATGTTCTATTTTATTTCTTTAGTTCAAAAAAATCATAATTAACTATTAATCAATTAATTATATCATAAAATCCTATTGTAAAAAGCTTTTATAGGGTCGCAGTAAATTAAAAAAACTTTTTGTTTTATAAATATAATTTGTTTTTTAAATTTGTTTTAATAACAATTTTTGTTTATATTTGTAACGTAATTAAAACGCAATAAAATGGAATTACAAATTTTAATTAGCAAAAAAGGTACAAAAGTTGTTACAGCAAGTAATCTTTATGGAGCATTAGAATTGCCAGAACAACATTATAGTACAATACTCTTAAAGTGGATTGATGATTTTTATGAATTCACAGATAGTATTCGGAAACCTATTAGATTACAGGATTATGCCAAAAGAAAGATTTCTAATAATCCTATTCTAAAAGATTATTATTTATCCGTAGAAATGGCAAAGAAAATTGCCTTACGCTCTAAGAGTAAGTTAAAGAGAAAATTCGCAAAGCAATTACACATATTGCAAGATAGAGAAGCGTATGCAGAAGTAATGACTCAAGAACAAATAGAAACTGTTTTAGAGGTCACTAAGATGATGACTAAAATGTCTTGTCAGGAATCGGCAGAGCGTAAACATCAAGAAATCTACACATCCCGAAATGGAGGCAGTGGGGCTAATTGGTGGAAATATCGTTCGCACCTCCTAGGCTACTCTGCTGATTACCTGCGCAAGCAAATGGAAGCCCAAGGCAAAAAGCATAAAGGCAAAACACAACGCCAAATGCTATTGCATCTAAATAATAAGCCAGAGATGATTAGAACGGCGGTTATTGATTTATTCATAGCAAGCGGTAAGAGTGAAAATCATGCTAAAAAATTAGGAGAGATGGCTAAATTATTTGCTTTAGAAATGCAGCTAGACGTTTATGATGATAAGGAAAGTGGTAACCTATTCGCTTCTAGCATTAATACTGCGATGTTAAGTGAGTTGAAGAACTATCGACATGCTGCGGCTTTATAAAAAATCTTATTTATTCAAGTCCAGTTAACAATAATCCGTGGGCAGTTTGCAGTTGGTACATTTGCTTAACAATCAATCTTTTAATCAAATTGAAAGTAAGTTCTCAATAAGAGCATGTTTAAATTTTCATGATTGAGCGAAAGTGAGCATATTTAATTTTGTAGTAGGCAAAAATCATCCTTTTGGCTGGTCAAAATTTTTAACTTGAGCTAAGAAATAAAGATTCGGATGAGCAAACACCGTTTGTGAACCGTTTACGGGTGGGTTTGCTTTATTTCTTAGTGAACCGTTTACGGACGGGATGCTTTAGATAAAATTTGCCACTTGTAGCCAATTGATGGAATTTTAAACATGCTCTAAGGCTAGCTGGTAGTACGGACTTTAGTCTGTCCCGTTCAAAAGTCTTTAGACTTTATCACTTTACCTAACGAACCAAGCCTAAAGGCTTGTGAACCTAACAAACTAAAGTCCGTTCTATCGGATTATCTATTGAGAACTTACAATTGAAACTGTCAATTAATTTATTTTTGACAAAACAATTTAAAAAACTATCTATATAAAAAGAAAAAGGTCTCAAAAAAAAGGGTTGTTGGAAATTTCCAATCAACCCTTTTTATATTAGAAGAAAAATAACCTATCGCCCACTCTCTCCTGTTCTCACATCTACTTCAATTCGTTTATCTCGATTCGCCAATTCCCAAGTCGTATGAAATATTAGGCGACCAATTTTTTCCATTTTTTCAAAATTAATTTTCTCTACCGTGTCAGAAATCATATGATAATCCGCATGGGTACCGTTAAAATAAAAAATGGCAGGAATTCCTTTTTTGGCAAAATTATAGTGGTCCGAACGGTAATAAAAACGATTAGGGTCGTTCTCATCATTATAAGTATAATCTAAAACTAAATTGCTATATTTATCATTTGCCGCTTCGTTAATTTGATGCAATTCAGTACTCAATCGGTCCGCACCAATCACATAAATATAATTAGGATTGTCCTCATATTTTTTGTGAACCCTGCCCACCATATCCACATTCACATCTACGACTGTATTTTCTAAAGGAAAAACAGGAAACTCAGAATAATAATCTGAACCTAATAAACCTTTCTCCTCTCCTGTTACCCATATCATCATTACACTCCTACGTGGTCCAACTCCGTCTGCCTTGGCTTTTGCAAAAGCTTGAGCAATTTCTAAGACCGTAGTCGTTCCTGAACCATTATCATCCGCCCCATTATAGACGGCATTTCCACGCTTTCCAATATGGTCATAATGGGCAGAAACCACGACTATCTCTTTTTTCAAAACGGAGTCTGTTCCTTCAATAAAACCGATAATATTATCCCCTAAAAGTTGATTGATATTTTTGTTTTGGGCAAGCGAAATATTGGTCGGCAAAGTCAGAGATTTACTTTTTCCTTTCTTTTCAATTTTCTTTCTTCGCTTAACAAATTTCTTTTTTTGGTTGCCAATAATGTCTTTCGCAATGTCAGAAGAAATATAGATGCTATTCGCATAAAGTTCCGCTGTCTTTTCTCCTGCGCCCATCTTCATTCGACCGTCCAATAATTGACGGCGCAATTCTCCTAAATTATTTTTTAGGTTACCATCAACAATCAAAACCGTTTCTACTCCATGCTTATATGCAGTAGCTAATTTTTTCCTACGGTCTGTAGTCCATTCAGAAATAGCCTTAGATTTGGTAACAAATGACACCCCATTTTTAGTAGGCTCCCCGTCATAAATCAATATGGTTTTACCTTTTAAATTTTTGCCTTTATAATCACTATAATTTGCATCATCTATACCATATCCTAAAAAAACAACTTCATCGATAGTTTGTGTTGCTCGATCTGTATTCAAATTGGCAAAAGCATAATATTCCCAAAGATGCCGATAAGGTTTGCTACCAACCTTTAAGTTTATATCTGCCCAAGATTCGGAAGTAAAAGCAATATTTTGAAAATAGCCACCTAATTTTTCTACTTCAGGAATCCCTATTTCTACCAACTTATTGGCAATAAATTTGGCAGCCTTGGTATTACCGGGTGTACCTGTCTCTCGTCCTTCCATATCATCGGCAGCTAATACCGTTAGAATGGCTTTCATGTCAGCTTTCGTAATTGTTTCCGCAAAAGGAACAGGATTATTAGGGGCAGTTAATGGGATTTTTTTCTTAGTGGTGTTTTGTGCACTGACAATAGTCGTCAAACATAGGCACAAAAAGAACAATTGGGTTATTTTAATCATTTTATAAATTTTAATAAAGTAGTGTTATGTTCAACGCATAAATAGGGGTAAATGTTGGTCTAGGCTACATGGTTCACTAACAAAAATACCATTTCCAGACCAAGAATAAATAATAATCCTCAAAAACCAGCTAATTAAAAGTCATTTTGAGTACTAAAAGATAAAATACCTCGTATATTACCGCCCTAAAATTATAAGTAACGACTAACATAATATGAACGAAAAATTTATTTACGGTATTCAACAAATAGGCGTAGGTGTAGATGATGCACCAAAGTTATTTCAATGGTACGCCACGAAGCTTGGAGCAGATGTCAAAGTTTTTGATGATAATAATACGGCCACACATATGGCACCCTACATGGGCGGAGAAGCACATGACAAACGTGCAATACTGGCAATGAATATGCAAGGAGGTAGTGGGTATGAAATTTGGCAATTTGAGGACCGTACGCCACAAGCACCTGCTAGTCAAATTCAATTGGGAGATACGGGTATCTTTTTGGTAAAAGTAAAAACTCGAAATGCGGCAAAAGCATTAGCGGCTATAAAAGCGAAAGGTGTTCAGCCTTTATCAGATATTGTTACCGCTCCCAATGGCGCAAAATCTTTTTATGTCAAAGACCCTTGTGGTAATATCGTGCAAATCTTAGAATATGATAATTGGTACGCCACTAGCAAAAATATGGGTGGTGTATGTGGTTGTATGATTGGGGTAACGGATATAGCAGCTGCTAAAAAATTATACGTAGAGGTGCTGGGATATAATGAGGTGCTCTATGATGAAAGCGGGACTTTCGATGATTTAGCTCCTTTACCGAGTGGAGGAGAAACCTTTCGTAGAGTTTTATTACAAAAATCAGAAACCGTCGGTGGCTTTTCTAAATTATTTGGCTCTAGCCAATTGGAATTAGTCCAGTCAACTTCTCGGACGCCTGCAAAAATATTTGCTGATAGATATTGGGGCGATATTGGCTTCATCCATTTATGCTTTGATGTAAGAAATATGGATGCGGTTGTTAAAGACTGTGCAGCAGCAGGTTTTCCATTTTCTGTCTTAGTCGCAGAAGAATTTGACATGGGAGATGCTAACGGAAAATGGGGTTATTTAGAAGACCCTGATGGTACCTTGATTGAGTTCGTAGAAGCACTAAAGATACCATTAGTAAAACAAATTGGCTGGTCCATTAATATGAAAAAAAGAGACCCTCGCAAACCTTTACCCAATTGGTTGATAAAAGCGATGTCTTTTAATCGAGTTAAGTTTAGGGATGTATAATAGCGGAGGGAAGAGGAAGAGCAAGCAAATAATTAATTCAATTTGAGTGTGTAACAAATTAAATTGCAAAGCATGAATACCAAAACAAAAAACTCAAGAATTGCTCAACAATTTGACCTATCTGAAAAAGTAGCTATTGTCACAGGTGCGAGCAAGGGAATTGGAGAATCCATAGCTAGAGGAATGGCTGAATTTGGCGCGAAAGTCGTAATCAGCAGTAGAAATCAAGAAGCGGTTGATGCAGTAGCAGCCACCTTCCAAAAGGATGGACTAGAAGCTACAGGAATTGCCTGTCATATAGGTAAAATCGAGCAGCTTCAAGAATTGGTAGATAAAACGATGGAGAAATATGGTCGGATAGATATTATTGTCAATAATGCTGCTACGAATCCTGTTTATGCCCCGATTGATAAAGTAGAAGGTAGCGCATTTGATAAAATTATGAGTGTCAATGTAAAATCTCCTTTTGCTTTTGCAAATATGGTATATCCAATTATGAAAAAACAAGGAGGTGGCTCTATTATTCATATCAGTTCCGTTGCAGGTAAAAGACCAGATGACAAATTAGGTATTTATAGCGTTAGTAAAGCTGCTTTAATTATGCTGACAAAAAGTCAAGCTAAGGAATGGGGAAAGGATGGTATTCGAGTTAATGTAATTTGTCCGGGATTGATTCAAACCAAATTTAGTGCAGCACTTTGGCAGAATGAAAAGATATTAAAAGCAGTCGAACAACAACTACCTTTAGGAAGGATGGCACAGCCTGATGAAATGGCTGGTTTAGCGATGTTCTTAGCAACTGATGCGAGTAGTTATTGTACGGGCGCGGTCTTTGATGCAGATGGAGGGTATTTGGCGGCGTAGGTTGAAATCTAAAATGTAAAATTCTAAATTTCAAATTTCAAATTTAAAAGTGGAAAACTGTCTCATAAGTCCTCGAATATAGATTCGGGGCTATAAACTATAAAAACAAAAATTCATAATAATCAAATTGAAATGAATACTATTTTTTCTATTTGGTAAAGGAGAATCTAAATTCTCCGTCTTTTGAAACAGCCTCTATTTAGCACACGCTATACATATCGCTGGTCCAAAGAAAAATACTCAGGATACTTCCCAGGAATATTTTTATAAAAATCCATTATTTTTTTCATATCTGCTGCCACATCATCTGTTGGATAAATGGCTCCACCAACCCCAGCTTCTTTCTTTTCATAATCTAAATACCCAAAAGTAATCGGCACATTTGCTTTTTTGGCTACATGATAAAAGCCCATTTTCCATTCTTTCCGTAAATCTCTTGTGCCTTCGGGGGCAATAACCAATGCCATTTTTTCATATTGATCAAAAAAATCAGCCATTTGTTCAATCTGACTTTTACGTGGTTTATTGGGGTCTTTTTTGCTACGGTCAATCCCCAATCCGCCCATTGGTTTTACAAGTATGCCCATTGGAAATTTTGTCCAAAAATCTTTAATGGCAATTTTTACAGGAATGCCTAAAATAGTAAAAGCGATTCGAACCATGATACCATCCCAATTCGTGGTATGTGGTGCAGCAATCATGACACTGCGCTCCGCCTCCTTCGGCAAATTAAAATTTACCTTCCAGCCGATAAGCCTTAATATTAATTTAGCAATTGCTTTAGCCATAAGTGCAAAGGTAGGAAATGAAGGCTGGTAGGACAAATTTTTAGTAAAATTATTGCTGTTTAAAGACTTTCAAAAAACGAGTCCCATACCAAGAAAAAGCTTCTCCGTCTACTAGCTGAATGGGTGTATTAGGGAACGTCATTTTTAATTCATCAATATGCTTTTGTTTAAAAGGAAAAGGTTCGGAAGAAAGTAAGATAATTTCGGGTTGCCGCTCTTTTAGTTCCTCTAAAGAAAAGGAAGGATAACGAGTTTGTTCCCCAAAGATATTTTCATAGCCCATATGGTTAAGCATATCATGAATATAGGTATCGTTCCCAATAGTCATATAAGGTTTTTGCCAAATTAGATACGCGGCTCGTAATTTTTTTTTAGGTTTAATATTTGCTAATAAAAGCACGGAGTCCTTCGCAATTTTATTGGCAATGTCCTTTTTTGCTAAAATTCTCCCTAATTGTTGAATCATCTCCATCGCATCGGCAAAATTGGCAATATCACTAATCCAAACTGGAAAATGTTGGCTTAACTGCTCGACTTGCGTTTTATCATTTTCTTCTTTATTGGCAATAATTAAATCTGGGTTTAATGCTGCCACTCGGTCAAAATGCACATTTTTAGTACCACCAATTTTGGGAATAGGTCGCAAAGCTTCTTTAGGATGCACACAGAATTTAGTACGCCCAACGATATTTTCATACAAGCCTAAATCATAAAGCAATTCCGTGATAGAAGGGACTAAGGATATTATCCGCTTAGGCGGATGAGGAAGACTTATTTTTCTTCCTAATTGGTCATTATATTTTGTCATTAGTCATTAAGTACTGTTAACTTAACTGCCTACTGTAACACTGCCT
>CAYMSC010000348.1:3126-7252 GCA_964392805.1 uncultured Saprospiraceae bacterium | reverse complement strand
TCTAGTGTTTTCCCCCTTTGGAGGGGGCTAGGGGGAGGATTATTTAAATTCTTTACTGAAATTTTAGCTTCTTCCTCTCCCCGACCCCCTCCGAAGGGGGAGATTACCCTCCGATGAAAAATTGGAGCAGGTAGTGTAAATACTTGATTTTTGTATAAAAAAGAAAATTTTCATTTACAAAAATTTTTAACCATAGTTATCAAATACTTATAACGATTTTACCGCTATTGTAAATTACTTACTTCTTCCTTTTATTCGCAAAATATCAGACGAATGCAGGCAAAAAATAGGCGAAATAGGATTTATTAACTTTTTTAATAAAGAGAGAGTAGTTTCTTAAAAAAAGTGAGGACTGTTTAATTAGAACGATTATACGCTTTTATAGTTTAAAATTGATAGGGTAGTGCCTTATAAATTTTCATGAATCCAACCTAAAACCTTGTCCATTTCTTCATTATATGGTTGGGAATTGCCGGGCATCGCATTATTCATAAAACTAAAAATTAGGACTTTCCCGCTATTGGTGAACACATAACCACTAAAACAACGAACATTGCGAAGTGTACCTGTTTTGGCATAAACATAAGGGCTTGGTTCATTGCCAAAATAATTTTTTATACTACCTATTTGACCACTCGACGGAAAAACAGTCAGCCATTTATTGCTTGGTATTTCTTGATATATTTTTTCTAAAACATGCACCACAGACCGAGGCGTAAACTGATTATAACGGGTCAATCCTGAACCATCATACCACAAAAGTGCGTCAGGCGAATCTTTTAATAATGTATCTTTTATAAAATTGATTCCTTTCCTTGTATTTAGTGTGTCAAAGACTTCACTGGCACAGAGTAAAATTAATTGTTCTGCTAAAAAATTATCACTAAGGACCATCATGCGTTGCAAAACACTATCGGTGGAAATACTGTAAATCGTTCGACTTTCTTCGGGAGGACTTCCTATGCCTTCGAGTAATTGAATATTTTGCTTAATGGAATCTTGTAATAATTGTAGAACTAAATCATTGGAATAAATAAAGGGCAATGCTCGGTCTAAGGGCGTTGGTCCGACTGGTTTTTCATTATAATCAATACCGTTATTATTTCGTTGGCGATAAAAGCGAGCGGTCTGCCCGCCCAAAGTAGGTGCCCTTTTTATTTGTTGAGTGAAATAACTAGGTGTGATAGTGAAATGATGACTTTCAGCTTGACCTTGGACTCGGATAAAATTACCATAAATGGGCAAGGCAGCCATTTCTACTTGAAAGTAATAAGGATAATCATCCCACATCCAACCACTTCCATAACGCTCCTCCATAAAATTATCAGGGCAATAAAAAAGTTGTGCTTCTTGTTGACTTAGAAAGTCAATAACTTTTTGATTATCAACTATATGTGGATGAAGCAATGAAGGGTCGCCCGTTCCCCAAAAGATTAAAGAATCGCCTTTAATTGTGTACTTTAAAGCTGGAATAGAATCGCCTAAAATTTGGCTAGCGGCGTAATACGTAAAGATTTTAGTATTGGAAGCTGGGGTAAAATATTTGTCTGCATACTGCTCATATAAGACGGTTTTACTAGTGGGATCATATAACTGAAAACCTGTGAATCCCTGTGTGAAAATAGGAGATTCGACTAGTTGACC
The DNA here is from genome assembly GCA_964392805.1 of uncultured Saprospiraceae bacterium. Taxonomy (GTDB): domain Bacteria; phylum Bacteroidota; class Bacteroidia; order Chitinophagales; family Saprospiraceae; genus JAFMDF01. The sequence continues at coordinate 5,608 of CAYMSC010000348.1, read as the reverse complement.
TTTTAATGTTTTTTGTTTTTTTCGAGTGATTAATTTAGTGGAAGTACAGGCGGAGCATAAGAGAGCAGTAGCAAAAAATAGGAGCAGACCAAAGCGACTTTTCATGGGGAATGGATGAAATTTGAATTGGATGGAATTTAAGATATGCCAAATTTCCAAAAATTTGGCATATCTATAAACTACTTCGGTACTATCCTAAAATTTATTCATAATCTTACAAAGTCTTCGGAAGACCGCCAATAAGGTGCCGACACCATTTACTTTGATAGATTTGTCTGTTTTTTCGTAATAGTCATAAACAGGCGTTGTTTCGCTATAATAAACTTTCAAACGATTTCTGATAATAGACTCATCTGAATCATCTTTTCTACCAGAATTTTTTCCTCGTTCCAATAATCGCTTGACTAATTCTTCGTCGTTTACATCCAAAGCGATTAATACAGAAACAGCTGAACCTTTACTTTTTAATAGCTTATCCAATGCTTTTGATTGGTCAACATTTCGAGGAAAACCATCAAAAATAAAGCCTTTAGCTTCTGGATGTTCGTTTACCTTTTCTGTCAGCATATTAATAGTTACTGCGTCAGGCACTAAGTCTCCTTTATCGATATACTTTTTAGCTTCTATTCCTAACGGAGTATTATTTTTTAAATTAAAACGGAATAAATCTCCTGTAGATATATGAATCAATTTGTATTTCTTCAACAACTTTGCCGCTTGTGTTCCTTTTCCTGAGCCAGGAGGGCCAAAAAGTATTAGATTAATCATGTATAAAAATTATGATTGTTTAATAAGTATTTTTTCAAAGTTCCTAACCTGGCGAAGCCAGTACCATAGAGGTCAGAAGTCAGACCGTTTATTTCATAAACTGTCAGAAGTCAGATTTGGCATCTGCAACACGTCTGACTTCTGACAAAAAAGCTTGCTTTTTGGTCTGACTTCTGACCTCTTGACTATCAATTCTTTAGAGGTAACTCTTGCCAAGTTTGCGCAGAAAATAATTTCTAAGGAACTAAGAATCGGCAAAAGTAACCAAAAATGACGAAAAATCGTAAGTTTTATCCTAAATTACAAATGCACTTTTTCCAGCAAATCAACATAAACTTCTTCCCATTCGTTCCAACCTTCCAATTCGGAAAAAGAGCTGTTATGCCATAAACTACAAAAAGTGCCGTTAACGGATTTTATGGTGTTTAACAAGGAAGTGATTTTTTCTTTAGCCATCTCTGGGCTTAATTTTAAATATTCTTTTAGGGTAACTTCCATAACTTGGAAAGGGTGTATTTTAAGTTTTGTCATTGCTTCTTTTGATAAGTCATACCAATAAAAGGGGAGGGAGGTACCTGCTCGAAAACCAATGTCCATTGCATAGCCCATGGAATAATCGTCGGTAATACCCGCTGCTATTAATTGCTGATAAGTAGTGGGTAGATGGACTTTTAAATAATGTTGTCTACTTCTATGAATAGGTCGTTGGCTTATATCACGGAGTCTTTGTTTTTCTTGGTGGAGAATGGCTTGTTTATTATTGGATTGATAAGATGGATGAATGCCTATTTTGTGAATATTGGCAATAGATTGGATTAAATTTTGAAAAGCAGGTGCATCTACTTTATTATTTTTATCATATTCGCCATAATCTCCCAGTAAGAAAAAATAAATGGGCGAAAGCTTAAATTTTTCAGACAATCCGTCTAGCCATTCAAAAGTTTGGAAAGGGTCCTGCTGTAGTAATAGCTGTGTTCGAAGCCTATTTTTTAAAGAAATAAATTGCCCTTTTGTCACATCTGCTGCATAACCACCTATATTTCTTTTCCAGCCTTTATAGCGATAAGCCCAAGCCATATCTATATCGTAAGTAGGTGAAAACTGGAAAGTTTGGGGTTTGAAGACTATTTGTGGATAGTGCTTTTTTAAACTTGTTTTTAATGCACCGACTAATAAATCAACGATTGGTTGTTGTAAATATCCATTTTGATACGCCCAACTTTCCGAAGCAGGAAATCGGCCATGACGGTCTGCTTGAAAAGGTAAATATTCTTCATAACGACTTAGATGAAAAAATAAGGTTGCCAATAAGTCAAATGGGAAAATACTATTCGGTACTTGAGTTGGAAAAAAGGCAGGAATTTTGTTATAGCTTATCGGAAAGAAGGATTTTTTTTTAATTTTATTTTCAAATAATAAGGCAGTTTGAGGTAATAAAAAGTCATTATTTAAGAGCGTGTTTTTTCCGTAATTTATTTTGACACCTTTAAAATGTCGATAAACTTCTACATTACTTGTCCATTCAATAGACAAACCTAACCAATGGTGAAATACCTGTTGGCAAACATATTGTAATCTAGGTGAATTGGTCTCGCTATATAGTAGTAGCTTCATTATCAATATTTTAAGAATGTTTACATTTGTAAATTATTGTTATTTTTGTATATAATTTATACCTTAGACCCTCAACTAATATATTCACCAATTTTGAATG
>CAYMSC010000348.1:0-3026 GCA_964392805.1 uncultured Saprospiraceae bacterium | reverse complement strand
AATTTTGAATGGTGAATGTCATTAAAAATAAATGTGTAATTATTTAAATTTAAAATATTTATAAATATTATTTTTTTTACTTTATTGTGGATTCAAAATTGGCGATGACATTGCTCAATAAGAGAGACTAGAATAAAGTTCTTTTAATCAATACGATAAAATCATCATCTTAAATAACCTTAAAAAATAAAGGTAAGTAATCTTAAAAAATAAATTCAATTTTCCCAAAAGGAATGCGATAAAAATAAGTTTATCATTTGTCAAAGATTTAGTTAAATAAACGATTCATTTAAAGTGTTTTAGCTACCCCGAAAACTTTTGGGTTGACTTTCAAAAATGTAAATTTATTTTATCTTATTAGATACGTTCTTTTGAGAAATTTTAATTTTATTTTTGATGCTACTTTCTATTTTACCAGTACAAATTAATTATGGCTGATAAAGAACAAAGTACAACGATGAATTTTGGAGAAATTACAACTATCCGAAATATACTCATGGGCCAGCAGATGCAAGAATATGATGGTCGTTTTGAGCAGGTTCAAGAAAAAATGAATGTGTTAGAGGCTGCTTTGAATGAAAAAATTGATGCTTTAGAAAAGCAAACAGAAAATAGACTGCAAGAATTGCAAACAGATATGTCTCAGCGATTTGATAAATTGGAACAGTTGATGATGGGAAATGTCAAGGACTTAAATCAGAAGGTGGATAAAGTGACAGGGGACGATAGACAAAAGATGGGGCAATTATTCGCTGAAATGAGTAAGCGTTTGTTGGAGTAAGTCAATTTTTTCATCGTTTCTAAATATCAAAAATGGCGACTATTTCGCAAAAAAAGCCGGATAAAGAATTACTAAATCAACTTCAAAGTATTTTACTTAAAGAGGATAGAGTAACCATTGAACGACTACAAGAGACGATTGATGATCCTGTGCTTTTATCCGAGAAAGTTAGTCCCATTATTGAAGAGCGAATGATTTTTTTTAAGGAAAATTTCCCTAAAGAATTTCAAGTTACGGTAGATAAAATGATTGAGAAAAAACTCAAAGCTTCTCAAGAAGAAATATTAGACCTCATTTACCCTGTAATGGGGCAAATGATAAAAAAATATGTAAATCACCAGATACAAATGGTGAAAGATACGATTGATGATAGCATTAAAAATACCTTTTCTGGGCAGGGATTCTTGTGGCGACTGAAAAATTCTTTGTTCGGAATGAAGGTAAGTGATCAAGTAATACACGATTTAAAGAATTTTCATATCGAAGAGATTTATTTGATTCAACGTAATTCAGGATTGCTATTCGGAAGTGCTTCTACTGAAAATACCATTGACCAAGATGTGATTGCAGGAATGTTGACAGCGATTAAATCGTTTGTAGAAGATGCGTTTAAAAGAGAAAGTGAAGATTTAGAAATGATTGAATATGGTACTTATAAAATTTTACTACAAAATTTTTATTCTTACTATATCGCAATTGCTATCAGTGGTACTATGTCTTCTTCTGAACGGGAAGATTTAGGGAACGAACTTTTGAATTTTGCCACAGAAAATCTAAAAACTTTACCTGCGGAACCTGATGGAGAAACTTTTAAAGTGATTTCTACAGCTTTGAATAAAAGCTTTATCAAGAAATAATAATTTGCAGCCTGAGATAAATAAAAATTACATTTACTGTATTTGAAATGTTTCACTTTGTAGGTGACTAACTAATACAACAGTACCTATTTATAAAATTATATGATTAGCAGGAAAGTCATTCTAACAGGGAGTTTTGGCGTAGGAAAAACCTCTCTTTTTAAACGATTTATTAATAATACTTTTAGTGAAAAATACATTACCACTATTGGTGTTAAGGTAGATAAGAAATTGGTTAAGATAGGAGAAGAAGAGGTTTCTATTTTACTCTGGGATATTGCTGGTGAAGTTAAACAAGATAAAGTGCCTAAGTCCTACTTTCTAGGTGCTAGTGCTATTGTTTATGTTTTTGATTTAACACGACCTTCCACTTATAAAAATATTAATACGGACATGGAAATACTGAAGGATATTTTACCTGACGCTATTCTGAAAATAGTGGCAAATAAAGTAGACTTAGTGAATGCTAGTACGCTTGATACGATTGCTAGTGAACTTGGTTTTCCAATAGACGTTGTTACTAGTGCAAAAACAGGCGAAAATGTGGAGGATTTATTTTTAGGACTTGCAGCAGCGTTTTTGAACTAACGCAATTATTGATTCTTTCAGTTAATTGAATTAGAACTGACTTTTTTTTATAAATAAAGCATAAATTCAACTAATTTTAAATTTATTATTTTATGTTCTTTTTGCCTTTATCATAACTAAAAATGACCCAAACTAAGCAAACATTACTTCTTAATATAGATGCGATGCTCGTGCATAGCAATGATAGTCTGTTTGCTACTCCTCATCTCATCAATCAAAATATTATACCCCATTTTCCCTTCTTAGAAAGTATTTTTGAAGAGCTTTTGGAGCGACTGAAAGGAGAATCCTATATTATTTTTAAAGGTATAGAAACCAAGCATCAATTTCTGCCTGGTTATTATGATTATACTTTTAGTCTTGTCCAAGTTAATGATAAACAATTAATTCAATGGCAAATTATAGATGAGACGGACACTTATAAAGCGATGAAAATTGAACAACAGTCTAAGAATGAAAAAATAGCTTTCTTGGACAAAAAATCTTCCAAACCTAATCGGTAATCCTTCCTTTTTGCAAAAATTGCTAAAGTCCCTTATTTTAGGGAACAGGCAAAATATAACCTACCAGTTCTGCGGCTTTATTTTGTCCTTAAATGCTTGCCCATCCGCAAGCGGTTCACTAAAAGAAAAAGATTCCTCGAATCTTCTTCTTTTAGCTCGTGTTGCAAAAATACTCATTATCCAAAGGGATAACTCCGTTGCATTCTCGTCCGCAAGCGGTTCAGAAGCTTACACTTCTTCATGCCTTGAATAAGAACAAACTAAAACCACATCTTCTGGTACCTTATTTATTGCCTG
>CAYMSC010000347.1:6121-7258 GCA_964392805.1 uncultured Saprospiraceae bacterium | reverse complement strand
TAAATCTATAATCCTTTCCTAATTTTGAATAAACGGCGCAACTAATTGAAATTCAGGAATTTCTGCATCAATCATCACCCCGTCTGTAATTCTTTTCATGGTGTAATAGCCGTACATTTTGCCGATGGTTGTGTGCATTTCTGTCCAAGAATTATACTCAAATTTTTCGCCTGGTCGAATAAGCGGAGTTTGTCCAATCACGCCTTCTCCTTCTACTTCTCGTAGTCGATTACCTGAATCGTAGATGAACCAATGTCTCCGTAATAATTGCACGGGTACTTCCCCCATATTTCGGATAGAGACATAATAAGCAAAAACATACTTATCTGTCTGTGGATTAGAGTACTGTTCTTGATAGACTGGTTTGATGCTTATTTCTATCCCCTGTGTGATTTGTGTTTGCTTCACTAGAATAAAATTTTGAAGTTTTTTTTTAAAATAAGTAGTTGGACAGTTGGCATAACAATCAAGCATTTATTCTGTTTTAATGTAAGTGCTCAATGGATACTGGTAACCGATAACCTACTTATTTTTCTTTCGTTCCTTGCTTTCTTTTTTAGTTTTTTTAGGTGTTTCTATCGCTATAAAATCAAGGACCATTTGTTCTGCTTCCTTTAAAGCAACGGCTAACTGGTCATTAATTAAGACTTTATCAAAATTGTTTTCATAGGTCAATTCTTCTTTGGCGCGAGCGATTCTTTCTGCTAAAGATTTCTTATTTTCCGTATCTCTATTTTCCAAACGTCTAATCAGTTCTTCCAAAGAGGGTGGTTTGATAAAAATAGCTAAAGCACGGTCACCATATAGCTTTTTCAAATTTGTTGCGCCCTTTACTTCAATATCAAAAACGACATTTTTTTTCTTGCGCCATTTTTTTTCTATTTCACTTTTTAAGGTACCGTAAAATTTATCTGGATACACTTCTTCCCATTCTGCAAAAGCTTCCTTTTTGATTCTATTTTTAAACTTTCTGATGGTTAAAAAATAGTAGTCTTTTCCATCAATTTCTCCCGCTCTCGGTGGCCGAGTCGTTGCCGACACCGAAAAGGATAAATTATCGAACGTTTTTAGTAAATGTCTAACAATCGTGGTTTTTCCTGCGCCAGATGGGGCAGTGACGATTAGCATCTTTTTCAT
>CAYMSC010000347.1:0-6021 GCA_964392805.1 uncultured Saprospiraceae bacterium | reverse complement strand
CACCTATTTTTACACGGCATTCGCCACTTGTTCTTTAATTTTTTCTAAATCATCCTTCATCTTTACAACCAAGCGTTGAATATCCGAAGAATAAGCTTTTGCCCCCAAGGTATTAATTTCTCTGCCTATTTCTTGACTAATGAAGCTTAATTTTCTACCTTTTTGGGCGCCTTTATCGTCTATTTGCTCAATAAAGTACTTACAGTGCTGACCTAGTCGTACTTTTTCCTCTGTAATATCCATTTTTTCTAGGTAATAAATGACTTCTTGTTCAAATCTATTTTGGTCAACCTTTTCCTTGCTAAAGTTTTCCTCCAAATTTTTCATTAATCGTTCTCTCAACTTAACAACACGTTCTGCTTCAAAAGGAGGAATTTGGCCTAAATATGTTTGAATATTAGTGACTCGTAGTCTCAAATCTGTTTCCATAGCTTTCCCTTCGTCGGAACGAAAGTTATTAAAAGCTTTTACCGCATTTAGGATGGCTGTTTTGGCTTGTAACCATTCTTCGTCGGCGATAGTTCCCACATCTGCCCCGACTACATTGGGTAGTCGTAAGATGGCAGGAATGAGCCCTTCATTATTGACGTTTAATTCTTTCGATAAGCTACTTAACTCGTTGAAGTATCGTTTAAATAAAGGAACATTTAAGCTAAAATCTTCATCCCCTTCGGGCGACCTAATTTCCATACTTAGCTCAATTTTCCCTCTTTCGACATTATCCGACACTAACTTTCGAATTTGGACTTCTTTTTCTTTATAATTTTGCGGTATTTTTAGGCGTATATCCGTGAACTTGCTATTGAGGGAACGAATTTCGATTAAAATTTCCTTGTTACTGTAGCTGGCTTCTGCTCTACCAAAGCCTGTCATAGATAATACCATAGATTTTTTTTTGAACAACCTCATTTACAGATGGTTGTAGAATTGATTGCAAGGTGGTTTGATTTTTTAAGACAACTTCATTTTGAGACAAAAATGAGGAATTTTTATCAAAAATCAGCTATTTTTTTTGCAAAGGTAACTAAAGCGTTGCATTAAAAGGTAACCTGTCGGTGATTGCTTCCGTAATACAACACATTCTATAATTGTATGAAGTGTAATTGTATAAAAGTTAAAAGAACCTACATTTTTATCAAAAAAAGCGTAATCAACTGATTATCAAATTATAAAAAACACTCCAATAATTATTTAATTATGGAATTTAGGCAAAAAAATATTGAAAAATCTTTCAACTATTGAAAAAAAAAACGAAATTTGCTGCCTGTTTAGTTAAATAAATAATATTCATAACTTATTATAAACCAGACCTTAATATGAGAAAAGCTGATTTAGTAACAGCAATTTCAGAGAAGACAGGCATCGCTAAGGTTGATGTATTGGTTACTTTAGAACAATTCTTTAAGGAAGTAAAGGATACTTTGACCCAAGGTGAAAATGTTTATATTCGAGGCTTTGGTTCTTTTGTTGTAAAGAAACGAGCTAAGAAAATTGGACGTCATATCAAGAAAAACGTTGCCATTGAAATACCTGAGCATTTTATTCCTTCTTTCAAGCCTGCAAAGATTTTTGTAGAGCAAGTAAAAGGAAATGTAACAGCTCTACCCGAAGATGAAGGTGCTTAAATTGTTTTTGTGTTTGCTTTTCGTTAATTGTATTTAACCTAGTAACTGCAAACATTCTTTAGCAATAAAAGCTCAGTTCTTTAGTTTTAAGAACTTATTTTACACCACTTTCAAAGAAATATTGATAAGTATTCTATCATTTTGTTGGAATACTTATCAATTCTACTTCATTTTTTGTACTCACCTCACACATTTTATTAATTACTAGTTCCGTTTTCCTGTAATTAAGCTAAAACTTTCGTACTTTTGCACTCGCATTTTTGGCACTAAGTAAATTCATTAAAACTTCTATGTCCAAATTACAATCAATTGTATTATCTGCGGGTTTGGTTTTATTTTGTTTGCTTTATTTTGGTTTTAGTACTAAACCAAAAGCTATTGCTGGTATTGAAAGCAAACGGGTCATAGCTACGGAAATAACAGATATTAATAATTTGATTAGAGAGGTGCAGAATGAATTGACCCCCGACCAAAAATCTTACTTAATTACTTTGGAAAAAGAAGTAGAGGGTAGTGAAAATGAATCGAACAGGTTAGAATTATTGAAAAGATTATCTGGAAAATGGTTTGAATATCAACAACCACATATTGCAGGTTTCTATGCGGAGAAAGTAGCCGAGTTAGAAAATACGGTTGATGCGTGGTCAATAGTTGGAACAACTTATGCAGCAGCTTTTAAAAAGGATGCTACGCAAAAAGTAAAAGATTATGCTCGGTCTAGGGCTACAGCAGCGTTTGAAAATGCAATTTCTTTAGCACCAGATGCCATTCAGCCTAAAGTTAATTTGGCGTTGTGTTATGTTGAATATCCTTTGCAAGAGAATCCAATGAAAGGAATTTTGATGTTGGTTGATTTGAATAAAAACAATCCTGATAATCCTTTAGTGTTAACAAATTTAGGAAGATTAGCGATACAAACGAGACAATACGATAAAGCGATTGAACGATTGGGAAGAGTGGTAGAACTTGACCCTAAGAATAGAAATGCGAATTGCTTATTGGCCCAAGCGTATGGGGAAATGGGCAATCCAGAAAAAACAGATTTTTATCTGAATAGATGTAAAGAAAATTAATTACTAAACTTATATAAAATATTTTAACATGCCTTGTGGTAAAAAGAGAAAGAGACATAAGATTGCGACACATAAACGTAAAAAGCGGCTTCGCAAGAATAGACACAAAAAGAAGAACCGATAGAATATAAACCATCTTACTTGGTATCAGTGGGTTTATTGAGTAATCTAAAATAAATTCATGGTTTTTAGTTCTTATTAGAAACCATGAATTTTATTTCTATTACTAGTCAGAAAAACTTGGGTAAAAAGAACTAGGAGTAGTGAAATAATAATTGATGTGAAAAATAATTACTAACTCCAGTAGATTTTAGTTGGCACACATACTAAGGATAGGACGCTATTTCCTAAACTATCGCTTACTAAACTACTTTTCTTGGTAATCAGACCATTATCCTTGAAAAAGGCTGATACACAATAAGATAAATAACTATAAATTTATACTTTGAATAGCTACTTTGCTTAAAATCAAAGTAAAGTTTAAAGGACTTTTAAAAACCTTTAACCAACAAAATATTCCTAACATTTACTCCTGTTCTTAGCACATATTGTGCCCTACAAGTTTTTCCTTAAACTCACTTCTCTAAAGTGATTTGCATGGCTTTTCATACACTAACAGTAATCCAAATGAAATCATTTTGATTGTCTATTGACAATTTAGTTTATACATTAGTGCTATTTATTGCACATAAAAAACTGTTGATTTTAAAATAATACAGCCAACACAATCACTTTATAAATCAGGTATAGCTACAAACTTACCTATATTGTGGAAAAAGAACTTATTATTAATTCTACTCCTACGGAAGTAGAAATTGCGTTGTTGGAAAATTCTAAATTAGTAGAATTACATTTTCAGAAAACCAATAATAATTTTACCGTTGGCGATATTTTTATCGGCAAGGTTAGAAAACTAATGCCCGGACTAAATGCGGCATTTGTTGATATTGGTCACAAGAAAGATGCTTTCCTTCATTACACCGACCTAGGACCAAAACTTCGCTCGCTGATTAAATATACAGACGGCGCAGTTAATGGCGGTATCACCACTCCCTTATTAGAAAATTTCAAATTTGAACCTGAGATTATTAAAACAGGTAAAGTAGACCAGGTTCTGAAAAAACGACAGCCGCTGTTGGTGCAAGTTTTAAAAGAACCTATTTCTACCAAAGGCCCTCGGCTTAGTTGTGAAATTACTATTCCTGGTAGATATTTAGTCTTAACACCATTTTCAAATGTTGTTGCTGTTTCTAAAAAATTAGGAAATTCTGAAGAACGTAAAAGATTACAATTATTAGCAGAAAGTATTAAGCCTAAAAATTTTGGCTTAATTATTCGTACAGCAGCAGAAGGAAAAAAAGTAGCAGATTTGCACGAGGAGTTGCGTTTAATGGTGAAAAAGTGGGAAGATATTTATACACAAATGCAGAATAATACGGCTCCCGTGAAGCTGTTAAGCGAATTGGATAAAGCATCTAGTATTTTGCGAGACGTGCTAAATGCTTCCTTTAACCGGATAGTTGTTAATGACAAGGAATTATACGATAATACTAAACGTTTCTTGAAGTCTATAGCACCTGATGCCGTTAAAATAGTAAACTACCATAAATCAAACAAACCTATTTTTGATGCCTATGGTGTTTCTCGACAAATCAAATCTTCTTTTGGAAAGACGGCTACGATGGGTAGCGGGGCATATTTGGTGATAGAACACACGGAGGCAATGCACGTAGTTGATGTAAATAGTGGACCGAAGACGCCAAGTTCTAATCAAGAAGAAGCGGTTTTAAGAGTTAATTTGGAAGCGGCGGAAGAGATTGCACGTCAATTGCGACTAAGAGATATTGGGGGTATTATTATCGTGGATTTTATTGATATGCGAAATGCAGAGCATCGGAAACTGTTGCTTAAAGCGGTTCGAGATGCTATGAAAAAGGATAGAGCGCAACACACCATTTTACCATTGAGTAAATTTGGTTTGATGCAAATCACTCGGCAAAGAGTTCGACCTGAGGTAAAGATTAATACAGCGGAAGTTTGCTCGGTTTGTCAAGGTTCAGGAAAAGTCAATGCAACTATCTTATTGACGGACGATATAGAGCGAGATTTACAATTTATTATCCAATCTAGGCCAAAGTCTAAGATTCTTTTGAAGGTACATCCTTACGTATCGTCTTATTTAAAGAAAGGATTCTTTAGTAGCTTTCCAGTAAAATGGTATAAAAAATATTATAAGTGGATTAAAGTAACCACCGATAATGATTTTCATATCAATCAATATAAGTTTTACGATGGGAATGATGATGAGATAAGACTTAATTAAGCGGTAAATAGGGTAGTCAATAATAGGTAAGGGAAAACGAAAAAAATAACCTACGCAAAAATAACACGACCTAGAGCAAATCAAGTAAAGAAACCGTTCTATCCGTTGCATCCGTGTTCCAATCCTTCTAATAAGACTGCGTGCGTAGGTTATTTTTTGCTAAATCCCTAATGCTAATAATTCGTTGTCCTTTAATGATTCGTTGTATATTGTTTTCTACAACGAATTTTTGAAGGACAACGAATTTAGATAGTTTTATTTTTTGAGTATATGCTCAAAAGGTAATTGGAAATCTTATATTAGTACTACATTTTTAACACTACTGTAAATACTATAAGCGATTTACAACTCACCACTAATATATTATTTTCCTGCCAATGCTTTAATTTTATTTTCTAATTCCAATTCATCACCCGCTACATAGCCATTATGATGATAAACGATATTTCCTTTTTTATCCAATAAAAAGGTCTGAGGAATGGTTTGAAAATCAAAAGCATCTTGTAGTTCTGTTGCTTTTCCTGTCAATACGGTATATGCCCAACCTTTAGAAGTGACCATACCTGGTACTTTCGCTATTGCTCTTCTAGTATCTATTGAAACGGCTACTAATTCCATATCATAATTTTCTTGCCATTCGTCATAAACTTTCGAAATGGCATCCAATTCTTTTTTACAAGGGGCACACCAAGTTGCCCAAAAACTAATAACCGTTATTTTGTCGTTTTTAGCAAAATCTTGTATGTTTTTTGATGCGCCTTCTAATGTTTTTAGCGTCACATCAGGAACCGTTTTATTTTGAGCGAAAGCAGCAGTCAATAATAAAGAAAAACTCAATAATAGGATAGCTTTTACAAATTTCATAAGTAGTGAATATTTTATTTGAATATCGAAAAACGAAGACTAGCCGAGCATACTTGATTATTACAATCCGTCAGCTAAGGAATCATAGTTACTGCAATATCTTTCGATTTTGGTAAAAATGCTTAAAATTAACAAT
>CAYMSC010000346.1:0-7287 GCA_964392805.1 uncultured Saprospiraceae bacterium | reverse complement strand
CCGCTTTCTTCTTAGCAGCAGCTTCAGCGGCTCTTCTTGCAGCAGCTTCTTCCTCTGCTCTTTTGGCAGCAGCTTCAGCAGCTCGCTTTGCAGCAGCTTCCTCTTCTGCTTTTTTAGCAGCTAATGCGGTTGCGGCAGCAGCGGCGGCAGCAGCAGCGGCAGCTTTTTTCGCAGCAGCCTCTTCGTCTGCTTTCTTCTTAGCGGCAGCTTCGGCAGCTCTTCTTGCAGCCTCTTCGTCTGCTTTCTTCTTAGCGGCAGCTTCGGCAGCTCTTCTTGCAGCCTCTTCGTCTGCTTTCTTCTTAGCAGCAGCTTCGGCAGCTCTTCTTGCAGTCTCTTCGTCTGCTTTCTTCTTAGCAGCAGCTTCGGCAGCTTGCTTAGCAGCAGCTTCCTCTTCTTTCTTTCTTCTAAGCCAAGCTCCAGAATACCAGACTCCTCCAATATATTGAGCACCTGCACCCATCGGAGATTCTTCTCCTCTAATCCAACCCCAAGAAGCATTCATAGCAGCTTCAGACTCATATCCACAACTACGTGCAATCTCTTGATTATTACCTGCACGAAGTGCATAATACCACATTCCATCATCGTCATCCTTCATCGTCTTCCAACGAGCTTCGTTAGGTGCATTCTTTGTAACAGACTCTATACCATTGTCTCTAGCTTTTTCTGTTGTATAACCTTCTGAACGCAGATAAGTATTTCCACCATTATTGTAACCAAAATAGAATTCTCCATTTTCGTCACTCTTAAATTTAGTAAAACCATCCGTAGTAGATGCATAGGCACTACATGCTAAATATTCATCCTGATTCGCTTTTGCTCCAGTTGCAGCAGCAGCTCCTTCCGCTCCAGCAGTTGCGCCAGTACCACCTGTTGCGCCTCCGCCTCCAGCAAGTGCTGCTATTTGGGCTTCATTTCCAAGTAAAAGGCCTACGGATTTTTGCATATCTTCTGCCGTTCCATAAAAGAAACTCTTTCCGATATTTTTACCTTCTTCTCCTTTAATATAAAAATAATATTTCCCATTTCTTGCTTGTTTGCCCTCGAAGTTTTCTTCGTATGGTGCATAAAGCAAGATTTGTGCAACTTTTGCTTCTGCTTGTTCCTGTGTTTCAAAACCTCTAACATCTGCATTTAAGAATAAAGTCTTTTCTTCTTTGGTCTTAAAAGTAAAGTAATAGCGATCATTTCCACTTCGGAAGATTTGGTAAGTAACATCATTAAATAAATAATCTCCTTTTCCTACATATACCTTCTCCTTTTTTGGCTTCTTAGGTGTATCTCGCTTCTTACGTTTCTTTTTAGGTTTTCCCATTTCTCTTGGCGGAGGAGGTGCTGCAATAGAAATATTGGCATCTCGATTCGCCGCTTGCAATTGTGTACCTTCCGCTACTCTACGACCACCTACACCTGTACCAGACACTATACTAGCAATAATACCATCCATCTCGCCTTGGCTATCAAACCAACGACTTGTAGCAATTTCTTTATTATTACCTGCTCTAAGGTTAAAGAAAAATTTACCATTTGGATGTTGTTGTCTTTGGTAACGAGCTTCATTATTCATGTTGTTCGTTACTGACTGAATTCCATTGTCTCTTGCTCCAGTAGAACCATAACCTTCACTAATCAAATAAACATTTCCTCCCAAATTATAAGAGAAATAGTGTTCATCCTCCGCAGAAAAGGAATCAAACCCACTAGCTGTTCCTCCACCATTGGTTTCGTAGAAACCTAATGGCTTATAATCATCTTCGTTTCCTTTTGCCTTGTAAGGCTCAATTGTTCCTGCTGCGGCTGTTGTAGTTGTAGTGGTAGTTGTAGTGGTAGCAGCAGCGCCTCCACCTCCTTGCACAGCTGCACCTTCACCTTGCATCAAAGTAACAGCAGCATTACGAGCAGCTTCGTTTCGGAATGTTACACTACGTCCAATCTCTTGGTTGTTGCCTGCTTTTAAGGAGAAATAAAAACCACCTCCATCGTTGGTTTTGGTCTCATATCTGTCCGCATTTGCGGAATTATTAATAACCGATTGAACGCCATTATCTCGGGCAGCCTCAGTAGTATAGCCTTCGCTATTTAGGATAACTTGACCGTCATCTCTCAAAAATTGGAAGTAATACTGATTGTTACCTTCACGGCGAAAAACTCTTACTCTCATAGTTGGATTTTGTTTGAAATGAGTAAAAAATTACTGTGAGTAAATGTAATTAGCCACCAAAATAGTAAAATTTGTTAATTCTACCCATTATGACTAGATTATTTGTTAAATTATATTACTTCTGACTAAAAAATTAGGTGAAAAGTTACTTTTTTTAACAAAAAATTTGTTTTTATTACTTTTTTCTTTGATTTTTTTTTCGTCACAATAAATATAAATATATCCAATTAATTAAAAATACATTCATCACTTTACCCTATTATTCCTAGTCACATTTCCTTTCTAATATGCACAGTTTCTAGACTTGGCTATTTTCCTTAGAATTTGACTAGAAAAAATAAATTCAAAATCTATTTACAATCAAAAAATAGTTAGAAAACCGAAGTCACATTTTAGCGTTTTTTTTAAAATTAAAAATGATCAAATAAGTTCACTTTTAAGCAAAAAAATTGTTCTTAATAGTTATTTTTTACTTAATTTTTTTTCGTGCCAATTTTCTTTTCGTCGTATATATTAAGCCCATTTTGTATTTTAAAAAAGTAGTCGATAGCTTCTTTTTCCAAGATTTTAAGCTAAATTTGCGACTCCTTATTTGGTATAATTGCTCTTTTATACTACTAATCATTCACTAGACTTGTTTAACCAGTCTATTCAACTTTTTCTATAATGAAAAAACGTAATATTGCCATACTTACGGGTGGAAATGTCGCAGAAAGAGGTGTTTCTTTAAAAAGTGCCAGCACCATCAAAAAATTCTTAGACGACCAACTATATAATGGATATATCATAGAGTTAAATGGGAAAAAAATGGTAGAGCAGACAACAGGTATTCCACTTGACCTTAATGATTTCTCGCTGAATAAGGCAGGTATCAAAACGACCTTTGATTTGGTATACCTCATGCTGCATGGTCATCCTGCTGAAGATGGGAGTATATTAGGTTATTTTAAATTCTTAGGTATTCCCTGCACTGGTTGTGACCACTTTGTAGGTGCGCTGACTTTTAATAAACAAAAGACTAAAGATATGCTTCGACCTTATGGTATTCCAATGGTCGATTCTCGCCTATTAAGACAAGGGCAACCTATTGACATCAACGACCTTAAAAGTATGGGCTTTCCACTTTTTGTCAAACCCAATAAAAATGGAAGTAGTTATGGAATCACTAAAGTCCCTGACGAAAATTGTATTACCACCTCTACTAATAAAGCTTTTGAATTTGATGATGAAGTAATTGTTGAACAATTTATGGCTGGGCAAGAATTTTCTAACGGCGTATTACGGAAAGGAAAAGAAGTAATCGTTTTGCCGATCACAGAAATTCGTACAGAAAATGAGTTTTTTGATTTCAAAGCCAAATACGAAAATGAGAGTGAAGAAATAACGCCTGCTGAAATATCGGCAGCACTTACTGCTCAATGTAAAAATCTTACCAAAAGAATCTACGAATTGCTTAATTGTAAAGGCATCTGTCGGGTAGACTATATTTTAATAGACGATGTTTTTCATTTATTAGAAATAAATACCATTCCCGGTATGACGGAACAAAGTTTTATTCCTCAGCAGGTCGCTGCTATGGGAGAAGATTTGACCGATGTTCTAAATGCGGTGATTGAAGAAGCATTTTTATCCTAATATTTTCATATATGTTATTAATCCCCGAACATCCTGCCAGCTATTTTGTTAATTGGAAATCGGCTGAATAATCTTGTTAAATATCCGTGTACCGCTCATCCGTATACAAAAAAAAATTGGTGCACAGATAAAAGGTACACGGATATTAGACGTTATTAATAACTATCGGGATATACTTGAAATTTTCTTCTCTATCCTCTTTTGCCCTTACTTAACTTAATAACTGATGTTACGCGAAGAAAAATTATTTAGCGCCAAAGGCGCGGCATATATCAGCATTGGGTGATAACCCAATGTTTCTAAAAGATACCAGAATTTAGCGCCAAAGGTGCGACATAAATCGGGCGTTATTTTATATATCGCTCCTTCAGAGCTAGCAGTTCTACCTCCTTCATTTTCCATAGGGCTTGCGCCCTATGTTAATATATGCCGCACCTTTGGTGCTTGTGCGTAACATCAGTTAATAACTAACATTGTTGATATTTAGCTGATTTCCGAAAACCATTTTGAAAATTAATTGAAAGTTCAAAATTGAAAATTAATCATGGATTCTCTGACTCAAATCGTTTTAGGTGCCGCATGTGGCGAAGTTGTTCTTGGTAAAAAGGTAGGCAATCGTGCCATGCTTTGGGGAGCGGTCGGTGGAACGATTCCAGATTTAGATGTCTTGGGTAATTTTATGATGACAGATATGCAAGCCTTAGCTTTTCATCGAGGTATCTCTCATTCTGTTTTTTTTGCTTTGACCGCGCCGTTTTTATTTGGTTATTTAGTTGACAAGCTCTATCAAAGTGGATTGTATCAAAATAAATATTATAAAGGAGTGGTCTTTCGCTGTTCTATCTTATTTGCTACCTTCGCAGCTTTTATCGTTAATTTAGCCACAAAAATTATTGGTGGCAATTATAATTATGTCCTAATAGCAATCTCCGCAGGGCTTGCATTATGGGCCATCTTGCATTTAGCCAGAACTTATTTAACCAATCCCCTAGAACCCATTCTAGCAACTCGCAAAGATTGGACTTGGCTCTTTTTCTGGGCCATCTTCACCCATCCGCTATTGGATGCGTTTACAGCCTATGGCACCCAACTATTTGCCCCTTTCTCAGATTATAGAGTCGCTTTTAATACCATCTCTGTCGCCGACCCTCTTTATACTGTTCCTTTTTTAACTTGCTTAATTGCCGCTTCTTTTATTAGAAGAGATAAAGGCATGCGTCGCTACCTAAATGGCTTGGGGATAGTACTTAGTAGCGCTTATTTGCTATTCACTGTTTTTAATAAACAACGGATAGATGATGTTTTTGAAAAATCATTGGTCGCAGAAAATATCGACTTTCAACGCTTTAGAACAGGCCCATCTATTTTTAATAACATCCTTTGGCAAGGGGTCGCCGAAACAAAAGACGGTTATTATTATGGTTCCTATTCGCTCTTGGATAAACAAGAAAAAGTGTATCAATTTTATCAATCGCCCAAAAATCATGACTTAGTTGATAAGTATGCTGAAGATGAAAATATTAAAATCTTACAATGGTTTTCGGATGGTTATTATACCGTTACCCCAATGAATGGAGATACCCTCCAGATTGGCGACCTACGTTATGGGACAACTAAAGAGCGACCTGCTCAGCCAGAAGATTATGTGTTTAAATTTACGATTGTTCCTAATGAAAAAGGCGGTGTTGATGCTTTTGAAACTAGAGATTTTGAAGATAGAAGTGATGTTTTTGGGGATTTATTGGAACGGGTGAAGGGGAAATAAAAAGGAGTGTCGCCACCCATCAATAAAAGAACATTTGGTAATTGTGCTGCCAAAGTCATATCTTCCTCAATTGTCAAATGGGTTAAACCTAGTACAAAATCAGTTTGACATGCTAATCCTAAATACGTTTTGGTGGCTGCTGTTTTATAATCTTCATAGGTTACATAATATTTCGGATTGGAATTAATAGTAGCACTAAAAATGCTAATACTTAACTCCGTTCCATTTGCATCTTTAATTTTTCTGGTATTAGGGCGAACGAAAAGTCAAAATCGTAATGTATAACTCATTGAAAAACTGACGGTCGATGTTTGAAGTTTTCAACTTCAAACCAATATTTCAAAAGTTTTTAACTTTTCTCAATCGTTTACATATTATAAAAACGACTTTTCGTTCACCCTATTCTGGTATTGCCTGTTTTACGCCTCCTTTTTCTTGATAGAATGGCGCTACATAATTCGCCTTGCGAGTTGAAGAAAATGGTGGCATAGAATCTTCTCTATTCTGTAGGATATTTGTCCCTATCCAATTAAAATCTGATAAAATCTTTTGAAGTGCATGTTAATTTTTTTTTAAATAGAGCGCAGTTTTGTACTTATAAATACAAATACCACGCTCTTTTGGAAACTCTCTATGTATTGGTACTACGATTTGCTTAAAAAAAGCTGTTGAATCATAGTACTAATATTTTCTGCAATAGGTATTTTGCTCGACTTTTGGTTTTGCAAATACCCTCCTTGCATTTAATATTGATGAAAAGTAACTGTTCAGCAAGATTATTTTTTACCATAAAGTACACATAGCACATAAAGTTTTTAGTTCATGAAGGCACTTCTATTCTATCTCTACTTTATGAACGCTATGGACTTTATCTACCTTATGGTAAAAAAATTAAGTGCTAAATAGTTACGATGAAAAAATAGATTGTGCTTTTAGATTTACATTTTAGATGGTCAGATAAATAAGTGATAATTATCCTCCGATAAAATCGGAGTAAACTGTGGGAAGCTAATCCGTTGGGAGTACTTTTTTGCCCAACGGATTAGTTTCCCAACGGATTCCTACATACATCATTAAAATAAATAATATCAATTTGGTCATCACTTAATTCTGCATATAAAATCATTCCGAGTAGTCCCAAGTATCCTGTTAAAAAAATAAGACTAATGATGAATTGAATTCTTGTTTTTGACATTGTTTATTTTACTTTTTAGGAATGATTTTTTATTATTCCTGTATCCTGCCCTGAGCAGGAGCCTGCACGATGGCTGAATTATCTTTACTAAACCAAAAATTTAAAATTTGGCCTACTGCACCAGTCAAAACACCTAGTAATATTTGTAATTCTCCTTGCATCGAATTTTCACCTTTCTGCATATTTAGGTCATCACTTACTTCTGCGTACAAAATAATTCCGAGCAAAGCCATATATCCTGTTAAAAAGATAAGACTTATGATAAATTGAATTCTTTTAGTTGACATTATTTCTCATCAATTTTGAGTGATAGAATGGTGATTTTTGAATGTAAGCAACTAAGAGCATGTTTAAAATTCCATCAATTGGCTACAAGCGGCAAATTTTATCTTGTAGGTTGTTAAAAATTTTGACCAGCCAAAAGGATGATTTTTGCCTACTACAAAACAAAATTTGCTCACTTTCGCTCAATCATAAAAATTTAAACATGCTCTAACAATCAATTGAATAAAAGATAATTAAAATGACCTA
>CAYMSC010000345.1:0-7297 GCA_964392805.1 uncultured Saprospiraceae bacterium | reverse complement strand
GTGCTTTTAATTAGTGGGTTAGAGCATGTTTAAATTTTCATGATTGAGCGAAAGTGAGCAAGTTTTATTTTGTAGTAGGCAAAAATCATCCTTTTGGCTGGTCAAAATTTTTAACAACCTACAAGATAAAATTTGCCACTTGTAGCCAATTGATGGAATTTTACATTCTTTGACAAATCCCGTGGTCGATTTAATTTCAAGCTTTTTTCTGACTGATAAGGAGAGAAAAAACTTGGAATTGAATCGACTCTTTCACGGGATTTGTCAGAGAACCGAATTT
This sequence comes from uncultured Saprospiraceae bacterium, assembly GCA_964392805.1. Lineage (GTDB taxonomy): Bacteria > Bacteroidota > Bacteroidia > Chitinophagales > Saprospiraceae > JAFMDF01. The sequence goes on along the minus strand of CAYMSC010000345.1, from coordinate 7,017 downwards.
TAAACATGCTCTCAGAGTTTATTCTAAAAGATTCGAGCACAACCGAGTAAATTTTTCAGAATGAAGTTTATTGTTATTGATTAAAAAAAAGGAAATGCCATTAAAAACTATACTATGCTTACTTTTCAGTCTCAGTACTACTCCTTACTTAATGGCACAAGGGGCTGATTCTGTGTATACCAATGCAGAAAGAATGCCCTACTTTCCCGGTTGCACTGCTTATTTAGTTGGTTCTAAAGAGCGTAGGCAATGCTCCAATCAATCACTTAAAGCCTATATTTTCAATCATATTGTCTATCCTCAAGCAGCCAAAGAGTCCAATCTAGAAGGAGCGGTGTATGTTCGTTTTGTAGTAGATGAATTGGGTAAAGTTCAATCACCCGAATTACTAAAAGATATTGGCGGTGGCTGTGGAACAGCAGCATTGGAAATGCTCTCGACTATGCCTAGGTGGGAACCTGCTTTTCATCGGGGTATGTGGGTAAAAGTAGCACTCGAATTGCCGATTCATTTCTACTTTAAAGATAGTCCAGCAACTAATCAAGATGGTTACGCTATCGTTTGGGGAAAACTGACCGCTTATAATATTAGTAGAAAGGCATTAAGACGAAACCTAAAAGAAGCCATCCATGTATTCAATGCAGAAGGAGCAACTACGACTATCAGCTCTTTACAATTTTCCTATGGTAAGAATAAAAAATTGATTAGTAAGGCAAGTAGTGGAAAAATAACCAACGCTATGGAAAAAATGGTCAAAAAAGTGAAAAAAGGTAGTCAATTTTCGATTATTGCTACGGTCCAAAAAAATGGACAATTTATTGAAGTGGTTAAAGATTTTTTGGTTATTAATTAATGCTATCTCTGTTGAATATGCTGGAAATTATCTGACGCTTTACCCTATGCTATATCATATCTCCCAGTTAGGATAAGGGAGATTCGGAATTTATTTTTCCGTCGTCTCTTACCCTAAAAAAAAATGTAAATTTCCTGATTTTTTTAGCTTTTTTTTCTTTTACCCCGTATGCTTCTAAAGCAAATATTATTTGGCAGGCTTAACAGAAGTTAAGAATAAATAAAGTTTTGTGTATTTTTTCAAAATAAAATAACAGTACACAAGCAACATATTAAACATTAACTACTGACAATCAATTATTTGCAAAACTCTTTAACTTCAATTTCACTTTACTTGTTGTAATAAACACACTATCTTTGTGTAAATTTTTAAACCATGATTAAACCTGACAAAAAATGTTAAAAAAAGAATTCTTAAAATCAACTGCTGCAGCTAAAGTAACCTTTACTTTACCCAAAACAGCTATTGAAGGAGCTAAAGAAGTTAGAGTATTAGGAGACTTTAATAACTGGGATTGGGACAAAGCACCAATCATGAAAGCTTCAAAAACAGCTTATACAGCAACTATCGTTTTGGCGGCTGGCAAGCAATACGAATTCCGTTACAAGGCGGATAATGGTGTATGGGAAAATGACCATGAGGCAGATAATTACCTTGCTGCACCTTATGATGTGGATAATTCTGTAGTTATTGTTCCTGCTAAAAAAGGGAAGGCAACCTCTAAAGCAGATACTACTGCAAAGCCTAAAAAAGCGGCGGCTCCTAAAGTAACCGCAAAGAAAAAAGCTATTGCTAAAAAGAAGGCTCCTAAGAAAACTGCAAAAGCGGACGATTTGAAAAAAGTAGAAGGAATTGGACCTAAGATTGCTAGCTTATTAAATGATGCAGGTATTATTACTTTCGCTGATTTGTCTAAAGCACCTATCAAAAAATTGAGAACCGTTTTAGAAGATGCAGGAAGTAGATTCCGTATGCATGATCCAAAAACTTGGGCGGCTCAAGCTAAAATGGCTGCTAAAGGCAATTGGGATAAATTGAAAGCTTGGCAAGGGGAATTAAAGGGCGGTAAATAATCCTTTCTGTTTCAATAGTCTACCAATTAAAAAAATATGGTTCTCGGGCAAATCCCGTGGAATAAGATTTTACCCGTCCGATGACTATCGTCGTCGGATGGTTAAAATCAGCTCATCCGACGATGTCAATCATCGGACGAGATGATTTTCCATGGGATTTATCAAACAACCAAAAATATAAAAAAGTCTGTTTCTTTTTGAAGCAGGCTTTTTCTTGTTTCGTAGTGAGTTATTACATCGGTATGCTATAAATTATCTACCTAAATCGGTCTTTTAAGGGGCTAAAAGTTAATTGTTATGCTATTGTTATCCTGTTTCCTTACATTTCGCACTAAAAAACCTCATATTTACACTATTTTGACATTATCAACTTAAAACAGTTTTCAATAAATTATCACTCATAACAATTTTTTTTATGTAATTGGTTAAATGATGTCCATTTTTTAACAATCAATTACCATCAACTAACTATTTACTAAAATTTAAAAACTAAAAAAATGGCAAGTAAAAAAGAAGTATTAGGAAAAATTAGAATTTTAATTACGCAAAAATTCAAAGACCCAAAAGATGCCTTCGAGTTTTTTGATAAAAATGGAGATGGATATTTAGAGTATAGTGAAATCAAAAAATTAATTAAAAAGGCAAAGGTCAATCGTTTTTTAGCCCCTGTGGTTGCTAATAAAATCATTCGTGGCTTAGATAAAAACAAAAATAAAAAATTGAATTGGAAAGAATTTAGTAAGGCTGCGAAAGTGCTTTTATCCTAATAAAACGTCAATTTTGAAATCGAAGATTCATAAGTACAGCGCACTAATGATTGAATGATGTCTGTCTATCGACAGGTAGTTTTTTTTGTAAGTTCTCCATAGTTAATCGGTAGTAATCGGGGTTGTGTAAAAAGCCTCAATTTGTAAAAAATAATCTTTATAACTATTTTAATTTCCTGTGAATGATTGTCAGATGGTTTGATTGTTAAATGATTGGTTTACAACATCATACAAAACCATCAAACAATTTTAGCCATCAAACCATCACGACCAAAGTATTTAGTTACGAATTAGATTATATTTTAATACTGGACTTTTTACACAACCCCAGTTACCTTCATTGAATACTTATTCATTTTTGCCGTTTTAGACAAAAGTGCAAGTCAAAGAGTTAACAGATTCAAAATTCGTCATTCAGAATTAAGTCTAATCTATCGGGGTTAATTTTCAGAAGATAACATTTGCTCGTTGAATTTATAACCGCCTTCATTTGAAGGTAGGATGTATATAGGATTACTAAAATCTGGTTCAACCTTCTGTCTTATTCTACTAACACAGGAATTCACTTTATAACGATATTCCTTCAAATCAAACCCCCAGATTAATTTAAGTATTTCACTACGGCTAAAAATTTTACCAGGATTGCAGACGAACAAATTGAGTAGTTGATATTCTTTTTCTTTCAAAAATAGCGTCTCACTGTTTACGATTAAGACATGCTTTTCTGTATCAATAATAAAATCCTTAAAAGCATGCGTTTTGCAATCTAAGCTAGTAACATTTTTGATTAATGTATCTACGTTATTAGCTTCTGTTAGCTTCTGAACATTTTCTGTTAGGGTCTGAATACTAAAAGGTTTGGTCAGATAGGCATTTGCTCCTACTTCAAAGCATTTATTTTTATCTGGATTTTCTGACATGGCAGACACCAATAAAATAGGGGTCTTATCTCCTGCATTTCTTAAAGATTGGCATATTTCTAATCCTCCGACTTTAGGTAAAAATAAATCTAGTATTATTAAATTATACTTATTATTTATCGCTTTATCTAATCCAATATCCCCATCAAATGCCTTGTCGACATCAAAATTCAAATTTTCTAAGTGTAGTTCTATTAATGTATTGATTTCAATACTATCCTCAATTAATAGTACTCTTTTGTTCATAGCGAAATATTTTAATTTTTTTTGACTTAAAATCAACTCTCCCCCATTAACCCGAAACTATTAAATTCTCCCAGCCTATCTTTGTCTCCTTACGTTCTTAAAAAAACTAATTATTTTATGCTAAATTTACGCGCTATAAGCAGGTAAAGAAAAAATAAATCGAGTCCCTTGCCCTAATTCACTTTTCACAAAAATAGCCTCTTCATGCAGTTCTAATATTCTTTTAACGATAGACAATCCTAGACCTCTTCCTTTGCTATTTTTTGTTTTTTCATATCGATTAAAAATTTTAGATTGTTGAGCCTCTGCAATGCCACAACCACTATCAATAATAGAAATCTCTACGTTGTTCTTTTGCCCTGTAACAAGTACTTTTATCATTCCTTGCTCTGGAGTAAATTTTAAAGCATTATCCATTAGATTTTGAATGACTCGTTCGATTAAAGAAATATCTGCATATACAATCGGAGCATCTTCAGGACAATCCATTTTTAGTTGCACCCCTTTCTTATCGGCTAATACTTTATACTCATCTAAAGAACTTTGTAATAGCTCATTAATTTTAAAGGGTTCTTTTTGTAATTCTATATGATGCGTTTCTAATTTAGAAAATTCAAAAAGCTGGGTAATTAATAAGGACAGCCTTTCCGAACTATTCATAATGATATTTAGGTATTTTTCTCTATTGACAGCGGTCGTGGAATTTAAATTCATCAATAAAGTTTCCACGTATCCTTGCATGATGGCAATCGGGGTACGTAAGTCATGTGAGACATTAGCCATTAATTCTTTGCGCAGGTTTACTAAAGCTATAAGTTGATTTTTCTGCTCTGCTCGTCTTACATTAATAATACATAAATACAAGATAATGGGCGTAAAAAACAGCAATATTCCGCCTAAAACCAGCGCTGTTCTAGTCTTATTCTGTTCTTTCTCAACGGCTTGTTTATGATTAATTTCGACTAGTTCTTTTTCATATTTCTTTTGATTCTCGAAGTTATCCACTTGTAAAGCAAGCTGTTCCACGTGCATAGAATCTGTCAAAACAGTTAATTTTTTATAGTATCTAAGGGCTGTTTGGGCGTCTCCCATCTTATCATAGGCAATAGCAATACACCGACAAGCATTTTTAGATAATTTTAAAGATCTATCTAATTTTGAGGAATCTTTTTTACACCAGTCTATTGCTTTTCTATATTCTTTCAGTTCTAAATAGGTATTTCCTATCGCTAATTCTATAATCAATTTTGTCTGCTTACTTCCGTCTTTATTCACACTTTCTAGCGCACGATAAAAAAACGATAATGCTTTTTTGTAATCCTTTTCCTTTTCCTTATAATCTTCACCTATTGAATGATAAATATTGGCAAGTCTATTTTCTCTATCTATTTCTGTTGAAAGGTGGGATAATTCTTCTTGAAATGCTTCTACTTGTGGTTGTTCTATTTTTAGATTATCCAAACCTAGTATTGGTACGGTTAGGAATAATAATGAAAAAGTAAGTTGGTAGTTAATAAATTTCCTCATATAATTTTTTGCATTGATGTATTAAAAATGCTCAGTCTCATTTAATGAGACCTCCCAAAATAGGTAGGGAATCAATAAATTAACGGTCTCTATTCTTGTGGTAGGATTTATAAATCCTCCGATAAAATCGGAGCAGGCTTTGACCGTAAAATGGTTTCTTTTTCCGTAATACTGCGTTGTTCGTCAGTCAGGTAGCTAAGGCTATTTTCCTTCCTCACACCTTGTCTTACGATAAAATAACCTCATTTTAATGGTCAACTACTTATTAATTCGACCACTAGCTTGATCTTCATTAAAATAGCCTTTAAAATATTTTAAATACTTTTTTGAAAATGTCCCCCTCCGACATCTGTCAATCTAATGTTTCTCATTGTTCTATTGGATAAACTTAAATAGAATTATCTTAGTAAGTGCTTGGACGGAAATAAGTTCTACATTAAAATGAGATTATTTTTCGCTAGTTTTTCTTAAAAAATCCTTTCATAGCAAGGCTACGGAAGTATTTTTTAAGGGAAAATAGCAGAAAAAGAAGCCATTTTAAGTTGAAGGTATTTTTGTCCAAGCACTTAGTGGGACAAAAATAACTTTACATTTTCTCTAAGTCAAAGAATTAGTCTAAGTCTCTTAAAATGAACCGTTTTGTTAGCCTAATTCTTTAACAAAATGTAAAGTTATTTTTCTTGCGTCCCTTAGTAACGACTAAATAATAAGCTTGTCCTAGATGTTCAAGTTATTGTTTTGTCGTTACTTAATTATTGGTATTTTTTGGCATGAATACAGATTTGTATTGCCCTTTTTTAAACGCAATTTTTAAAGTTATAGACAACTGTTAGAAGTGTAATAGAATAATTACCAAATTGTTTAGTCTTTTAGGAAAAAATATTCGTTTTCTAAAAAGTTAAACAGAATCAAATTTTGATTAACCGTCCTATCTATTAATAAAATTGCTTATTAAGGCTAAATGCTTATTGCGTTGGGCTACTTATTTTTGATTACTACACAAAGTAAAATCATTCACTTATTTAATTATTTCAAATTGCTTTCCGAGCTATAACTCGCCTAATTCCTCATTAAAACAATTACCCCAGATTAAGTTAGTCCCAAAACCAGCCTCCTCTTGAACAAATTCTGTTATTTCAAAAATCTCATCCATCGTCACTTCCTTTGTACCCGAAGTGATATTCAATAGAATATGTTGGGTTCCTTTGATATTACTATCTTCTAATAAAGGGGAGTTTAAAGCATCGTCAACAGCTCTTCTTGCTCGTCCTTCGCCATCTGCTGCAGCGGTTCCCATAATAGCAATACCACTTTCCCGCATTATGGTATTCACACAATTACTTTGATGATTGATCCTTCTCCTTTGGGCATGTCGAACATCATAATTTATAAGTTTTCTCCGTTCTGTTATTCAATAACCGACTATCAGAATATATAAAAGCCTGTTTCTTTTAGAAGCAGGCTTTTGTTGTTTCATAATGAAGCTATTAAATAGGAAGGCTATAGATTATCCACCAGCTCTTTTAAAGCTTTTAAATCTCTGATAATCCAATATTTACGGTTAATGGGTTGAAAATCTATGATAAAAACATTCAATTGAAAAATCAAATGCGGAAGTTATTTTTTCGTTA
>CAYMSC010000344.1:0-7314 GCA_964392805.1 uncultured Saprospiraceae bacterium | reverse complement strand
AGAATAGAGAATAGAGAACATTCCGTAAACGGAATTGAGAGAATAGAGATTCCACTTACTACTCATCACTTTTTTCTCGGCCAAAATACCACATCATAAATCCGCCCGTCAGAAACATATTTAAACTATAAATGGCGGCTGGTGTAGACATATCCGCTTGTTGTAAAATACTCGTAGCTATCACGATTGCCAAGGTGCCATTTTGAACCCCCGATTCAATAGCGATAGAAATACGTTGGGGCAGGTTCAAATTAAAAAATTTAGCACTAAAAAAACCAATGCCCATTGTCAAAATATTTAATAATAAGCTGATGCCTGCAAACGCTATGAAATGTGCTCTAATCACGTCTGTATTGGTCGCAATGATACTAACTACGATGAGGACAAAAATAACGGTACTAAAAATTCTAGTTGGTTTATCCATTTTTTTGGCAAAATTTGGAAAAAAATGCCTGATAGCCATCCCAATAGATACTGGGATAACCGTAATCGCTAGAATTTGTGTGATGGTTTGTAAAAAAGGTAATTCGATAGGTTGTGCATCTCCTATAAAGTGCATTAGAGAATAGCTAATAATTAAAGGAATACTAATTACAGAAATAAAACTACTAATGGCTGTCAAACTAATCGACAATGCGGTATCTCCTCTACTCATAAATGTTATCAAATTGGAGGTAGTGCCTCCCGGACAAGCTGCCAGCAACATAAATCCTACGGCAACTCTAGGGGCTAAATTTAATAAGGTGACAATTCCAAAAGCTACAAGTGGTAAAATGATTAATTGGTTGGTCAAACCAATAAAAGTAGCTTTGGGATATAAGGCGATTCTTTTGAAATCCTCCACCACTAATGATAAACCCATTCCTAACATGATGATAAAGAGAGAGGCAGGTAATACAACAGATGTTAAAAAGGAGGCTTCCATAAATTGTTAAAGATGGTGAGCCTACAAGGTAGGTTTATTCTGTAATTTTACGGTAATACTTCACTATCTATTTTCACTAATTGGATAAAATATCAATTCGAGACATGCAAAACGATAGGTCCTACAATTAGTGCAACCATAATAAAGTACAAAAGATACGCTAATAATAATCGGAAGCTTATTTTCAGGCGGTTTTGGATTGAAAAAAATTGCCAAAAAACCAATAAAGCATAAACCATAGGAGAGAAAAGCGAGATGGCAAATAATATATTATTGTCACCAATTGTAAAACTTATTAATAAGGGAAGTAAATAAAAAATAACTTGCTGTCCAGTAATATATGCATTCAAAACGAAGTGTTCCAAATAGTTAAACCCTTTCCTTAAAAATACTAGATAGGTAGAGAGGGAAAATAAAGGTAACAATAGCAATGTCGTGTAGGCATAATTTTTGGCAAACCAATTCTCCGTTGCTAATTTTTTAATGGTTGCTTGGGATTTATCTCCGTAATTCCAAAACCCTTCTAGCGCATAGTTTATCAAAGTGCTACCATCCACTAATTGAGATAAGAGAAAATAAATAGTTGAAAGAGTAAAGGCGTAGGCGATTGGTTTAAAATGATTTTTCCTTTTCCCTTCTAAATATTCCCTGATGCTATGACCTGGTCTGATGAAGAGTTCTTTCAATGTAAAAAGAAATCCTCTATTGATTTGGAAAATACTACTTGATAACTCTCCTATAAAAGTTGAAAAGGTGATTTTATCCACCTTCGTACTTTGCCCACAATGAGCGCAAAAATTCCCGTCAATTATTTGGTCACAGTTTTTACAGTTCATTTTTAATCTTCATAAATAACTTTAATATCTGGTAGTTCCGTAAAATAATAATGAACCCAAATATAAACATGATTGAACAAAGCGACTAATAAAGCAGCTTTTGACAATAATAGCAAACTGGGAATCCAAAGTATAAAAAAGCCAAAAATATACATCCCATTATCGGTATATTGGAAAATTCCTTTTTTAACAAAAGGTTCTTTTTTTGCTGCTGCTGGATAAAAGTGGTCGATACCAAATGCTCTATCCATTCCAAAATATTTTTTTACCGAATAAAAAAGATAAACCGTAGGAATAAAAAGAATGCCTGCTATCAGGTAGGCAAAAAGCTTATTTACAGGAAGGGTATTGGCACTTGAAAAAGCCAATAAACTAATGGTCAATAATCTAGACAAAATAAGAACGGCAAAACCAATTTTAAAGAGGTTGAACCCATTCTTTCCAAATACCTTTGAAAGGCTATTATAAAATAATTCCAACCGCCAACCTACCAGCACATAAAGTTGATGAAGAATTGGAGATAGAATGGCTAAGTAAAACCAGGTTGAGGTGCTAATTCCCCATAACTCTCCTAGTAATAAGGAGCTGTCTTGCCTAACATAACAGTAGATGCCTGTTAGCAAAATTAGTAATGTTAGTAAATGCCAATGTTGATGTTTAAATAATTTCATTGCTTTAAAACTGGTAGTAAAGTCTTTGGTATATTTTTTCACTTGACCAATTCTTTCTGCTCATTGGTATTTATTTTTTCTGGCGGTTGACTTTATTGCCGCCAGAGGCAGCGGAATACTAAACACGAGGCTAGCGCCTCGCGCTAACGTAGGACAGGATTTTATGAGCCATTTTGGAACAAATTTTCTGAGTGTTTCAGCCGAAGCCTTTCCCTAATCAATTAGTTTTTTATCTAAATCGTGTAAAAATATAATTGGCAAAATAAGCTTTTTCGTCGGTCAGTTTTTCGAGTACTGTAAAATCGGTGTTTTTAATTAATTGCTTAATGATTTCATCATTATATTTTCTTGATACTTCGGTCGCTATTTTTTCCCCTTTTTCAAATTCAAATGTTTTATCCAACGCAGCGATATAAACTGCTTGCTTCCGAAGGCTGGTCAAAAAGCTTTTGGCTATCCCTTCTTCTTTGGAATATTCTGGGGTGTGATTAAATTGCTCCAACTCAAAATTACCGCCTAATTCCTTATTGATTCTTCTTAATAAATTGAGATTAAAATCTCTGGTAATTCCTTTGCTATCATTATAAGCAGGTAATACGATAGAAACATCTTTAATTAAATCTACGCCCAACAAAAGCTTATCATTCCTAGAAAGATTACTTCCTAAATCGTAAATAAACTGAGCGGCAATATCATCCGTCATATTGCCAATATTTGACCCCAAGAAAAGGATGACTTTAGGATGAGGGGAATTTTTCAAAGCGGCTAAAATTTCAAAATAATCTCCTTGCTGTTTCCGTATGCCAAGATTAGGTACTTCTTTTTTTAAGTTAGCTTCGAGTATATCCAATACATTTTGGGAAATATCAACTGGAAAATAATCAAAGTTAAATCCACGCTTTTGCAAGCTTTTTAATAATTCTTTGGTCTTTAAACCATCGCCTGCACCTAATTCTATTAATTCAAAATAGGTGTCTTTCTCGACTTGTAGACTATCAATGATTTGGTCGGATTTAGTGGTAAATATCTCCAGTTCAGCCCTTGTTAAATAGTATTCTGGGAGGTGCATGATTTGTGCAAATAAGGCATCTCCTATTGCATCGTAAAAATACTTTGACGGGAGCGTTTTGGGCAATTGACTCAAACCTTTCTCCACATCTTTTTTAAATTGTTTACTCATATATTATTGCGCTAATCGAATTCCTGTAAATTGCCATCGGGCATCTGTTTGAAAAAAATTGCGGTAAGTTTTTCGGCTATGATTAGGGGAGGTCGCAACAGACGCACCCCTCAATACCATTTGATTAATCATAAACTTTCCATTGTATTCCCCAATAGCCCCTTCTACTTTGCTAAATTTAGGGTAAGGCAGGTAAGCACTATTGGTCCATTCCCAACGCTTGCCCCATTCTATATTATCTGAGGCTACTTCCCACTCAAATTCTGTTGGTAAACGCATGCCTTTCCATTCGGCATATGCGGCAGCCTCATAAAAACTAACATGTTTGACGATTGCTTTTCGAGACAATTTCTTTAAACCTGACATCGTAAAATTATGCCATTTTCCATTTACTTTATGCCAATAAAGTGGTGCTTCTATTTTATTTTCTTGTATCCAAGACCATCCTTCATCCAACCATAAATTAAAATTGGAGTACCCACCGTTTTCTATAAATTGAAGGTATTCATTATTCGTCACGAGTCCTTTATTGATACGAAAATCATGGAGATAAACTTTATGCGCCCCTAATTCATTATCATAACAAAATCCTTTTCCTTGAAAACCAATATCGTAGACCCCTTCTTTAACAGTATGAAAACCAACTTGACCGTTTTTAGCATTTTTTGCTATAGAAGCGGTTGCATCATACACTGGAAATAAAGGATTATTCCCGAGCATATACTTAATATCCGTCAATAATAATTCTTGATGTTGTTGTTCATGGTGCATCCCTAAGGTGATGAGTTCACTTAGTACCGCATCCTCATTCGCCTCAATTAATTGAAGCATGGCTTCATTAACGTAGGTTCTGTAAATATAAATTTCTTGTACCCCCGGTCGAGTCATATTTCCTCGATTTGCTCGAAATACTCTATCTCCAGCATTATTATAATAGCTGTTAAATAAGAAATTAAAATCTTTATGAAATTCTTTGTATTCTGGTGAATAAGGTTTTAAAATAAAGGTTTCAAAAAACCAAGTGGTGTGTGCTAAATGCCACTTAGCTGGACTGGCAAATGCTGCAACTTGTACTACGTGGTCTTCAATGGTTAAGGATTTGCAGATGTCTACCGTTCGCTCTCTGACCGTAGTAAATTGTGTGCTAAGATTCATGTTTTGTTTGCTTAAAAAAGGATGATAGCTAAAATGACAAAAATAAGCTAATATTCTATTTTATAATATAAATTGTCCCAACTTTTGGGATAAATGATGATTGTATAGGTGATATACTAGAAACGGGATATTAGCTTCACAAGCATTAACAGTTTAGGCCTCTCTTTTGTTGGTTTATCACGAAAAAAAATTATATATTTTTTAGGCTCTTAACAGAGCTTTGAAACCAATAAATTGTCGATAGTTTGAAATGTCGATATATTTCAACCTCAACCTCAATCTCAACTTCAACTTCAACTTCAATTTCAATTTCAATTTCCACCAAAGGTGATTTAAAATTGAAAATTAAATTTCACTTAATTTCTTACTAGTTCATTTATTGACAAATTGACTCGTCTCAAAATCTTCAACTGATTTAACCCAATCGGCAGGTATTTTATCTGCTGCTGTTGACATAATCGTTATACCTCCTACTATTGCACAAATGGTATCTCTGTCCCCCAAAATAGATACGGCTTTCCAGATTGATTCATATCTCCTCAACAAAATCTGAAAACACCTCCTTATGACGCTCCACATCCATACTAGGAGAAAGAGAAACCCGAACAATATAATCTTTGTCCCCTTCTTTAGTTGTCCCTTGCGTAGAGGTAGCAGGTATCGTCCAATAACATCCTTTTAATTGCCCATAGCTCACACAAAACTTACTTTCATCAGGAATTTTGTTAATCATTAAGTTGATTAATTGATGATTTAAGGCTCTTTTATAAGTCTCTTTTTCTTCGGCGGTATTCCCTTTTGTGGGCAAGTCTAAGGAAAATACAGATGGGGTAAATCCTTGTTTTGCCAATGATTCGGAGACAAAATTGATTTTTGCAGTAGGTAAAGTCTCTTTGATATAGTTGACAAATTCACGGGTGTTTTTATAAGCCCCTTGAATTCTTGCTTTCATAGAAGGCATTTGTTTGGCTAAAATGTCCACTTGAAAATCGGTCGCTTCGTTATCACACAATCGCAGATGCTTTTCTACTTTTTCCATCAAAGCTTCCGCCTTATTATTGGCAACACAATAACCCGCAGTAACTAATCCTCCACTTGGAAATTTCGAGCCACTCACATAGGCAATGGTTCGTACGGTAGAGAGTATTTCTCCTTCGCCCAAAAAGTGGACATTGGGACAAAATGTTTGGTCTAAAATAAAAACAGGGTCGATAGCCAATTGCCCATTTTTAGCTTTCCGTCTTTTACTTAAAACTTGCGCTAATTTTATCAAATCTGGCACTTCTACTCTAGGGTTTGTTGGAATTTCAGCGATGATATAAGGCACAACATCGTCGTTTGCAATTTTATCTAAAATCCTATCAATACTTTGGACCATATCATTCTCCCCATCCACGGGTAAATCCATTACTTCCACCTTATCAATGCAGGCAGCCACACGTCTTGCTTGGTCATTGGTTCCACCGTAACAATTTGGGGGAATAATAATTTTGATGGCTTTTCCTGGATGCTTTTCTAGTGCATCGTGAATGAGTCCCATCGTAATCGCATATTGGATGGATAAACCACTAGAACCTAGTAATGCTGTTGTAGTTGTACCAGTAATTGCTTTAATCGAATCTAAAACAAGCGTTTTGTTGGTTTCGTTTCGATTGCTATCAAAATTCTTGTTATCAGAAGTCGCTTGTCCTGTTAGCAATTGTAAGGCAGTCAAACAATTAGCAGGGGTCATGGCTACGGTCTCTCGTCTTCGAACATGCTGAATTTCTGAGATATAAGATTCATTTTGTTCCCCATTCACTAATACAATACTTCCAAGTTGAGGATAAATGTTGATAAAGAAGTCAATGGTTGAAAAAAGCTTAAAATTACCAATTTCGGCTTGTTGGGAAATAAAAATAGTACTCCGATAGCTATCTGAGTTCAAGGTAGGAATATCGTTTATGGATGCTACTTTTATTACATCAAATTGATATCCATACACCTGCTTTAGTATTTCAACATCAAAAAAGGCAGGCAATTCCCCCGTATAAATAATTTGAGTATGCTTTTTCGCTAATAAATTTTTTCTTAGAATTGCCAAAATAGCAATCGTCTTGGAAGAGAAGCTAATTACATTTTGTGGGTTTCGCCCATTTAATTTAGCAATCCCCCATTCTAGTACACAAGATAATGGATGCCCTAATCGAATATAGTCGAAAGCAGTAGGTAATTCTTGAAGTGCTGAAGTTGCCGCATTATTGTCTTGAAATAAATGGTCAAACTTTTCTAAGAATTGAACTTTTGCCAGTTTTTCTTCAAAAATATCTAGTCGATGGGTCGTTAGATTCAACCAGTCACTAGGTAGATTTTTTAATACGGATTTAATATAATTTAATATCTTGTTGTTTAGCATAATTTTCACTTTTAAATCAATCGGAAATATACGTTAATTCAATCTATTTTATAAGGGGTACTAGTCGTTTTGTTGCAAACATAAATAGGTCCAAGTGCTTAATTTTTATTAAATTTGAGATGATTAAAAAAAATAGTAACAATAGATAATAG
>CAYMSC010000343.1:0-7328 GCA_964392805.1 uncultured Saprospiraceae bacterium | reverse complement strand
TCAAAAAGAAATATCATGAAAATATCAGTTGACATCCCTTTCTTGAGGCTGGGAAAAAATGTTACATTCAATACGCTTGGCTATTCTGTAAGCTTGTTGATGTTGTTTGTATTGAATATGTTTGTTTCTTCTGCTACGGCACAAGAATTAGATCCAACTGTTCCTCCTAGTGGGAATTTTGATCTTTCTTATTGGAAATTGACGCGTCCGAATAATACAGAGAGAGATGAGGATGCTTTGATAAATGGTTATTACAAAGAAGGTGAATTTTATACTGATACGATTACTGGAGCCATGGTCTTCAATTGTCCCAATCACGGTCGTACTACCGCCAATACTTCATTTCCTAGGACGGAGTTGAGAGAAATGATTCGTAGAGGAAATACCAGTATAAGCACCCAAGGAATAAATAAAAATAACTGGGTATTTTCTTCTTCGACAATGGAAAATCAAGAAGCTGCTGGTGGCGTTGATGGTGTCATGACTGCTACCTTGACCGTAGATCATGTATCGCTGACTTCTGACGAATTTCGTAAAGTTGGTCGCACTATCGTTGGACAGATTCACGCCTCAGATGATGAGCCTTGTCGCTTGTATTATCGTAAATTACCAGATAATACGAAGGGTTCTATTTACTTTGCCCATGAACCTACTACGGGAGCTGAACAGTGGTATGATATGATTGGTAGTAGGAGTGATAGTCAACCTGATCCAGAAGATGGAATTGCTTTAGGTGAAAAATTTAGCTATGAGATTAAGGTCATTGGGAATTTGTTAACGGTAACGATAATGCGAGAAGGTAAGGACGATGTTGTGCAAGAAGTAGATATGACCAATAGTGGCTTTGCAGATGATTGGATGTACTACAGAGCTGGCAATTATAATCAAAATAATGCGGGTGAGTTAGATGAATATGCGCAAGTTTCTTTCTTTGCTTTAGATGTTGTCCACTTTGCGCCGATTCCTCCTACTGGATTTACCGCCCCTGCTGACATTCCTCGATTTAAACCATTTCTATCTGGATGCAAGCTCCAAGCACCAACTAGTTCTACCCTAGCAAGTATTGATAGATTAAATAGCAGCTATAGTCACCCAGAGTTTTTCAAGGTTGTGGATGGAGATAAAGTACTATTCCATCAATCTGGTGAAGACCGACGAACAGAACTTAGACATGAAACAAATTGGGATCTTACACAAGGAAATCGTTCAATGCATGGTAGAATTGATATTGTAGAGCAGACCTGTGAGCAGGTTACTGTGATGCAAATTCATGATGATGCCAATGCAGGTCCTGGACCTAATAAACCACTATTAAGAGTCTATAAACATCATGGAAGAGAACCTACAAATCACTTGTGGGCAGCCATCAAAACAGATGACGGTGGAGTTGCTACTACTCATGTAGATCTTGGCGAAGATCCTGGCGGATATTTTAACTGTGATATTCGATTGGTTGACGGAAGAATGATTATTGATTTTGAAGGAGAAGAAAAGGTCAATATGGATGTTTCTTTTTGGACTTTTCCTAGTTATTGGAAAGCAGGTGCTTATCTTCAAGATAATGGGGAAGCAACCATTCATTTTGATGATTTATTTATAGAAGATGGCACTCAACAAAACTTTTTTCCTTCAGTAGATATAACCTCTCCTACTAGCGGTACTAACTTTTTACCGGGCAGTGACATAACTATTACCGCTGATGCAGCAGATTCTGATGGGACTGTAACAAAGGTTGATTTTTTTGCAAATGGGAATATTAAACTAGGTGAAATTACCGCTCCTCCTTACTCATTAACTTGGACAAATGTAGAGGAGGGAGACTATGTAATAACGGCTATTGCTTATGATAATGACGGTGGATCAAGAACCTCCTTAGGCAGAGCAATTTCGGTTCGGGTTCAGGTTGATGTAACTAGTATCACATTGAACGAACTTAGTGGCCCAATTGCGGTAGGGGCTAGTATTCCATTGGAAACATTAATTTCTCCTAGTAATGCAACCAATCAAAATATGGTATTTGAATCAGGAGACACGAACATTGGTACGGTAGATGAAAATGGCTTATTTACGGCAGTAACGGAGGGTGAAGTGACAATCACAGTGACTACTACTGATGGGGAATTTGTTGATTCAAAAGTGATACAAGTGCTCACTCCTTTCTCGGAATTTAATTGGGCGTTGGGTCAACCAGTCACAGGTACAGGTGTTGCAGATGGGCCTAATGTTGCAGCAAATATTGTAGATGACAATACGGGTACTCGATGGTCTGTTAATGGATTTCCACAGTCAGCTATTGTCGATTTAGGAGAATCTATTCCAATTACTCAAACAGAAGTTACCTGCTTTCAAGATAGAGCTTATCAATTCACGCTTGAAGTTGCAGATAATATAGATGGCCCCTACACGATTATTGCAGACAGAACTCGTAATCGAATGCAAGGTACTCCTGAAACCCCCATTATCAATTCAATGGATGGTGTTACAGGTAGATTTGTGAGAATAACGGTATCTAGTGCAGATGTATATACTGGTCCATGGATTAGTATTACTGAATTAAGAGTCTTTGGAGAAGGAGAAAGAGTGTCTACAAGTGTGAACGAATTCGTTTTTGACAAAGTAATTCTATCTCCCAACCCTGCAACGTCTATCATAAACATAGAGAATGGAGAAGATTTTGAGTTCGTAACTATTTACGACCAATCAGGAAGAATAGTCCTCCAAAGAAAGCTCAATAATTCAGGAACAATAGATGTAAGAACGCTACAGTCGGGTATGTTTGTTATAAAACTCGAAGGGAAGGATACACCCCGTGTCACTAAGTTCATTAAACAATAAATATTGAGTTTTTTCCGAAAAAAAATGTTCAAAATGGCTCACTATTTATTTGGCAATTTTTTTAAGCAAATAAACTAAAGCGAGAGAAAGCGTAGGAAAATCAGAAGAAACAATAGGTTTTGCAAAAAAAACGAAAAAAAATTTGGTTGACCAATTTATTATATTACCTTTGTTTTATAAAGATTGGTTGACCAGTTATAAGCAGAAAATTATATTAGCAATATATGTTAAAAAATATTGGGGAAACGGGAATAGAGACACCTGTAGATAAGATAATTAAGCAGATTAGAAATTTAATTACTTCGGGTCAATTGAAACCAGGAGACAAATTGCCTTCTGAACGTAAATTAGCAGAACAATTAGGAGTTAGTCGAACCCATATTAGAGATGCTATCGCCAAACTAGATTTCTATGGGATATTGAAAACAGTGCCTCAAAGTGGAACCGTAGTAGCAGGTATTGGGATGACCGCACTAGAAGGTTTAATAACAGATGTTTTGAAACTAGAAGATAGCGATTTTCGAGATTTAGTTGAAACAAGAACTTTATTAGAAACCCAAGCTGCTCGAACAGCAGCAATGCGACGGACAACAGATGATATTATAAACATGAAAAAAGCCTTAGATGCTTACGAATTAAAAGTAAGACAAGGCGTACCAGCAGTTGAAGAAGATTTACTATTTCATTTAAAGATAGCGGAGGCAGGTAGAAATTCTGTTTTAAAATCTTTGATGTTGATTATTACCCCTGATATCGTTAAGAATTTTACAAAACTAGATGTATGTAAAGACGGAAGATTTTATAAATCTTTAGAAGAACACAAAGTTATTTTAGAACACATTGTTAATCAACAACCTGAATTAGCTGCAAAGGCCATGGAAGAACACCTGCGAGATGTAATAGAATACAGCAGGATATATTGGACAAAAAATAAAAAGAGCTAATATTTTTATAGCGAACTCTTTTAATAATTCTTCGATAACTATTGATATTTAGCCATAACATTTTAGCTAACTAAAATTAACCTTGTTTAAAGTTTGGTAGAACTTTAGATAGGTGAAATGTTGCTAAAAAATCAAATAGTTATTTGCTTAATGAAGCTTACTTCTAGATAAGCAATTTTATAAAACAATTTTAAATCATTGAATTATGGTGAACAATTTTATGAAAAATTGAACTGAATCAAATTTGGCTGCATGCTTTGCACTTTGATGCTCCTGCTCCCTGTTTTTTCTAGAGGAGACACAAATGTAAATAACAATGTTGATGCTGATGAAAGGATAGTGCAAACGATTACAGGAACAAATACAGATGCAGACTCTGGTGAGCTGACGAAAGAAGATTGGAATTAGCTTTTGAAGGCCAAAGATGATTTGATTTAGTTAGAACGGGTAGAGTAGATGCTGAAATGGGGCAAACAATTAACCCACAATATCATATTTCCCAGTTCCAATTTCAGAAGTATTAGCAAGTTTTGGCGTAATTATACAAAATCCTGGCTACTAATTATTAGATAGACAGATTACGATTTAACAGTCAGTCATTAAGATAAGTTACAGTTTCATATAAATTAAAACTAGTGGAAACAGTAAGTGCTGCCCAAATTTGGGTAGCTCTACTGTTTTTTGTAAAACGAACAACCAACTTTGAATAAAATTCTCCAATATTTAAAAGGCATCGGTCCAGGTATATTTGCTATTGGCTATACTATTGGTACAGGAAGTGTAACCGCAATGGTGGTCGCAGGTAGCTAATATGGGATGCATTATTATGGATTTTATTTTTTAGCTGCTTATTTTCTTGGGTATTAATGGAGACTTTTCCATCGTCATCTTTTTTCTGGGGACTTTGGCGGCAGACTTATCTTCGATTTTCCCGATTTTAATGATTATGCCAATTTTAATTGCAGATTATCAAAAGGGAGAACTTGATTTAAAATCAACTCAGTTCAAAGTATTAACTGTACTAGCTTGTTTGATTGGATTGACCGTACCTGTTTTAGGCGTGAATCCAATTAATGCGCAGATTCTAACCCAAGTTTTTAATGTTTTGTGTTGCCTTTAGTAAATTATAGGCATCATGATTTTAATCAACAGAAAAGACTTAATGGGGGAACATAAAGCAGAATGGGCATTGAACACAGGAATGATATTATCCCTGATTTTTGCTTGTATAATTTCCTATAATGGCGTGGTGGCAATTATAGAAAAAATGAATTAAAAAATGAACCTAAAAAATAATACTTTATTATCAGCCTTTTTAATCTGTGGTATTTTTCTACTACTAAATAGTTGTTCTAATACAGCCGAAGTGTCTGATAAAACAGCCGTTCAAAAAACGGTGAATC
Organism: uncultured Saprospiraceae bacterium; assembly: GCA_964392805.1. GTDB lineage: Bacteria > Bacteroidota > Bacteroidia > Chitinophagales > Saprospiraceae > JAFMDF01. The sequence continues at coordinate 2,146 of CAYMSC010000343.1, read as the reverse complement.
CAAGTGACGTTATTCCATTCTTCAATCATTTTAAATTGATTTTAGGAGATGGATCTAATGTTGGTCATCCGATTGATTTTGAAAATAAAGATTTCTTTTATACTAAAAATGATGGTCAACAGGATTGGGTAGTTTATAAAACACCTAATGCTGGTAATACCCATGGAACTTCAAACAATACAAGAACCGAATTAGGCCAATCGAAAAAATGGTCTGCAATGTCGGCCGCTAAAATGACGGCTACTTGTAAAGTAATGAATGTATCAACTACGGGTGATGCTCGTGTAGCGGCTTCTTATTCTGTGGTCATTGGCCAGATTCATAGTGCCGACGGACATGAAAATGAACCGTTTAAATTATTTTACAAAAAATTTCCAGGGCATAAAAAAGGTTCTGTTTTTTGGAATTATGAAATCAATACCGCAGGCGATGATAATTCTGGGAGATGGGATTATTCCTATCCGATTTGGGGTTATGATTTTTCTGTAATTGGAACAAATCCAACTGATTTTCCACCAGAACCAGCTGATGGAATTGAATTAGGAGAAGCATTGACTTATGAAGTTTTAGTGAAGGATGGCATAATGAATTTAAAATTCATGAGCGAAGGGCACGAAACGAAAACATTTACAAAAAATTTAATCGAATCAGAATATGCCACAAAGGCGGATATGCCTGAGCAAGTTCGAAATTTGTTTGTCCCAATTGGTCAAGACGGAGTGGAGCGAGCAAATGCTTATACAGCCGAGGGGTTATTTTTTAAACAAGGTTCTTATAATCAAACAAATGGAAAAGACCCTGTTGTAAATAAGGTCTGGTGTGCGGGCGCTGAAACGCATGGAGGAGATGTTCATAAACAATATGCAGATGGAAATTATGCTGAAGTTTGGTTCAAAGAAGCAACTGTTTCTGTTCCTGATGATGCTATATCAAATGAAGGGTACTTTGCAGCGAATGATGGTTTGAGTAAGAAAGTTGTTTATCCTAATGCGGTTATCCCATTTATGGATAAATTTAAAATGTTATTAGGGGATGGAACGCATGTTGAGAACCTCGTTGAGTTCGAGCATAAAAACTTCTTTTATAGTGTCATTGACGGAACTATGCGTTGGGTAGTTTATAAAACACCAAATTCAGGGGTAACCTCCAAAAATTCCAGTAATACGAGAACAGAGTTACATGAAAAAAGAGAATGGACACCAGAACAAGGAGGTAAGTTAACAGGCAGTTGTAAAGTCATGCACGTTTCGACTTCTGGTGACGCAAGGGTGGCGGCTTCCTACTCAACAGTTGTTGGGCAAATACACAGTGGGGAAGGACATGAAAATGAACCATTTAAATTATTTTATAAGAAATTTCCTGGTCATACCAAAGGTTCTGTTTTTTGGAATTATGAAATTAACACAGCAGGGGATGATAATTCAGGAAGATGGGATTATTCTTCTGCAATTTGGGGCTATGATATGTCAGTTGTGGGTTCGAGTTCAACGGATTATCCTGAAGAACCGAAAGATGGAATTGAATTAGGCGAGGAGTTTAGCTATGAAGTAAATGTTCATGAAGGAATTATGTATTTAACTTTTACAAGTGAAGGTCATGAAACGAAAACATTCACTAAAAATTTGATACAGTCGGTATACACGACAAAGGCGGATATTCCTAAACAAACTCAAAACTTATTTGTGCCAATTGGTCAAGACGGTGTGGAGCGTAAAAATGCTTATGCTGGAGAATTGAATTATTTCAAACAGGGGGCTTATAATCAAACGAATGGAAAAGACCCGAAAACAAATATGGTTTGGTGTGCTGGCGCAGAAACTTATGGTGGCGATATAGCCAAACAATATGCAAATGGAAGTTATACAGAAGTTTGGTTTAAAGAGGCAACGATTGGAACGAGTTCTGCTCCTAAATAGATAGTCAGATTAAAAATTGATGAAAAATCCCCCGATAGAATCGGAGTAAACTATAGCTAACTTAATCCGCAGCTAAAAAATATAAGCTACGGATTAAGTTAGCTACGGATTTAACGAGCTAGACGATATTTTAACTATATTTCTTAATATCGGTTTTTTACCTGACTATCTATCCAAATAGGGCGAACGAAAAGTCAAAATCATAATATATAACTCATTGAAAAACTAGC
>CAYMSC010000342.1:0-7362 GCA_964392805.1 uncultured Saprospiraceae bacterium | reverse complement strand
GATATTGGTTTGAAGAAAAATTCTTCAAACATCGTACAAACTTAAAATATCGGACTATCCTCCTAGTTTTGCTATGTAAAATTATATGGTGTTGATTTAATTAGCCAAATTAATCTGTTTATCCAACTCAAGTGCTTCTTGAAAATAAATATATTCTGGGTCGGCGTTTTTCCAGAGTTCCATCAACTTCTTGAGCTCTTCTTTAGCCATATCGACTTGCCCATTATCATTTAGGCATTGGGCATATTGTAACCTAATTTTACCTTTGGATGGCATTTTTTTAAGTAATGCTTCATAGCCTTTGATAGCTTTATCATATTGTTGGGTTAACCGATAGCAGTCATATAAAGTCATTTCTACCATTTCATCTGATTGTTCTTCTTTTAATTGTGCTCCAAAAATTGTTATAGCTCCTTCGTAGTCTTGGCTGAATTTTTTTCCGAGACCTTCAATAATTTTAAGGAATTGAGGAGAAGAGTTCTCTTCTAGAAGCTTTTTCTTGGTTATCAATAATTCTGTCATTTTCTGGCCATTTTCGGTGGCAAGGTAGTAATTGGCCATAGCAAAACCTTCGTATTCTTTTGAGAGTTTACCGACCGCTTCAATATTTTTTTCCGACTGTTTATGTTCCCCAATACTATGGTAACGGGAGAAGTAAGGGTTACTTGCTTTTTGCATCAAACGATCTAATAAAGGCGTATGTTTTTCTGAAAAAGCGTGACGTTGATTCATTAAAGCAATTGATTTTTTAATTTCTCCTCTGTCGGCATACCTATATTCTAAGGCGTCAAAAATCCAAACAGAGTCAGAATAATTCTTTGCCTTAGGGACCAAGTTTTCTAATAATAAAATGGCCTCATCATATTGCGATAGTTGAAAAAGACAATAGGCAATCTTAATATTAATATCGATATCAAGTGGGTTTAAAGTACTGTAAGCTTCATAATGCTTGAGTGCATCCTCATGTAAATATTGTTGACTATAGATTCTGCCAATTTTCTTTTCGATTTCATCATCATCAGGAAATGCCTCTTTATATTTTGAGAGGTATGCTCCAACTTTTTTTGTATCATCTATCTGTGCATAGAGTTGAGTGATGGTAAAGAGAAATCTTTTGGCATGACCTGCTGCTTCGGCACGATGAGCAACTTTGATAGCTTTTTTATGAGCCCTATTATTTATGTGGAGCTGCATCAAATTAGCAAAAGGAACATCATCTTCGGGATGGATTTTTATCCACATCTTCAAAAAATCTTGATATTTATCTTGATTATTAGAATAATCATAATAATATCTCTTAATATTTCTTTGCTGATAATCAGAAATAGAGTTAGATAATTGAAGCGCTTTTTCTAAATCGGCTCTTCCTACTTCAATTTTTGCTTCATTATAATTAATACGACCTCTTAGGTTGTATGCTTCTGCAAACTTATTGTCTATTTCAATAGCCTTTTCAACATTAGTAAGTGCTGCCGTATAATCATCTAGCGCATAATACTCATGCCTAGAGTTAAAATAATAGGCCAAGGCTTCTTCATTAGCACTGAATAATTCCTTGGCGGGAATATTTTTATAATCATCAAATTGGATATTCAAATCTGTTTTAAAGATTTTTTTACCTAGTGCTACACTCAACGAATCAGCGAGCCCATATATATCTTTGGTTTTGGCTTTAGTACTGATTAATGCTTTTGATAATTTTCTACTATACAACTCAATTTCATAAGCATATTCCCCGTTACCGATTTCATTAATTGCACCACTAATGATATAATCAGATTTATCATTGGTTAGTTTCTCTTTTATATTTTGTGGAAGGGCATCTTTAGCTTCATATTCCAACTCTTTTAATTCATATATAAAGTTAGTGGAGGAATAAGTTTTAAACCGTTTACATTGATTAATGTCCGTAGAAATTAGGGTAGGGAAAGCATGAGACAACCACGCCTCATTTTTATCATTTTGAAAAGGCAAAAAAGCAATTTGCCGAATATATTCTTGTTTAGAAACTTCTACTTCTTGCTCAACGCCATGTTCATCTGTTACGGTTAGTTTTTCAGTAGTAGAAGCTAAGGAAAAGCCTTGCGTAATAGGTGCGATAACTAAAGCCGCTAATAATAACCCAATATTCAGCGAGTAAACTAATTTTTGCTTTTTAAATTTGTGGGTTTCATCTGCATGAATCCAACTATAAAGCAAGACAGATGGTAATAATAGAATTAAGACCAATCCAATAAGGTCTGTCCAATTATTATTAAAAGCATAGCGTTTGCAAAACCATTCTACAAATTGAATAATGGTCCAACTACCAACTAGATAAGTGGCTAGGTAAGAAAAGAATTGTTTGTTTAAGTTTAGATTTTTGAAGGCCATATGATAAATATTTTGCTAACAATGGGTTGATTAGCAATAATACAAAAAAATCAGTACGGCAGATAATTTTTTATACAGAAAATAAGCCGACTATAAATTTTCTTGCAGTACTTTAACCTTTCCTTGTTCAATCAAAAATTCCGTCAATTGCTCCGCCATCTTCTCCAAATCAATGCCCAACTGTGATTTATTAACAGATAAAACTTGTTCGACGGATGCTTTAGGTAAATTGTCAAAACCATGTAACGCCCCTAGAATAGCCCCTGTAATAGCTGCTACCGTATCATTATCTCGACCATAATTGGTGACAAATGCCAAAGATTTCTCAAAATCAAAATCGGTAAACAACAAGGCAGTTAAATTAATTTGATGAACTTCTCCAGGATGAAAAGCCATGTCTTGATTTTTGTCGTCTAATTCCTCAAAAAGATATTGTATTTGAGCAAAGTAGAGGGTGTCTTTGCCTTCGTAGGGTAATTCTAATTCCGTTAAATCAATATCTGCTTTTTTCATCTTTTTGGCTGCGGCGACGGCATATCGAGCATCTTGATAAAAACGCTGAGCCGAGCGACCAACTAATCGGCTCTTAAAAAAGCCATTGGGGTCTACCTCTCTTAGCGTATTTAAAATATCTTGAGGGGTAGCATCTTCCTTCATTGCGGCAGCCATCATTGCAGCGGTAAGCCCCGTTATATCCCGACCATAGCCAAGGTCAAAAATGCCTAAACGGTAGGCCGATTGATAAGCAATATCTGGATTATTTGGATGAACCAAACCAATCATGGGGGCATATAACATTCCTGCGCAAGTAGACTCTCCACCATAAAAATGATTTAAAGCATAAGCATAGCCTTCCAAATCTTTTTCGCTAAATGGTTTGGCAACGACTGCCCATTCTTGCAACCAGGACATCTTCATTAAGGCTTCTTCGTAGGGAGCAGGGGCGAAACCATCGACCGCTTTTAAATCCTTTATTTTTTCTTTATAAGTATCAACAATAAAGGTGGCAAAATGATAAGGATTACTACCGCCTTTTTGATAGAAACTACTACCTTCTTGTAAAATAAAATCGGTTAACAAACCTTTCCAACGGGTATCATCCGTCGTGCCGCCTGCCGGTAAATTCATCTGCCAGGTACCTTCGGGAGAAGGCGCACGAGTCATATCATCTAATTTGTTGACAAAGCCATATTCGGTTTGAATATTATCTCGGTTCCACATTTCGGTTGGTGCACCCATTGCATCCCCAATAGCAGAACCAACGAGCATTCCCAAAACCTTGTCATAAAGTGCTGCTTTAGAAAGCGTAATTGCTTGGAAATTGTCGGCAGTATTGTTGGTTGTTTCTTTTGTATTATCAGGTAGGTCTCTTGCTTCTTTGCAAGTGAAATTTAATAAGCAAATGCCAATGAGTATAAGTAGGTGCGAAGCAATCTTCATAATTTTCTTTATTCCAAAAGTACAAAAGAAAGCGTAAAATTAAGTGTTTTGACTAGTGGATAATTTGTATTGTTTTATGTTAGGGAATGTAGAAAGACAGAAATAGAAGTATTGATAATATGATTTTTAAATAAAAAAATTATATTGTGATACATTCTATTTTTAAAAGATATAATTGTCTTTAATTTGATTCACGAAATTTTATTTTAAGACTAATTGATGTCATCAAAACTTACGAAAATGAAAAACCTAATTTTACTCTTTTTATTATTAATTTTTAACACAGGTCTAATCGCCCAAAATGTCTCGGGGAAGGTATTAGACGAAAATGGCGAAGGCTTAATCGGGGCTAGTATTTTAGTCAAAGGGACAACTGAAGGAGCTGTTACAGATTTGGACGGTAATTTTAATTTAGATTATGGCGGAGCTTATCCATTTGCCATTGAAATTTCCTATACGGGATTTACGACTCAAGAAATGGAAATTACTCAAGCGGTTAACGATTTAAGTATTCGATTGGAAGAAGGCGTTTTAATAGGACAGGAAATAGTGATTTCCGCTTCGAGAAAGCGGGAGAAAATACAAGAAGCACCTGCTTCTATTTCTGTACTCACGGAACGAAAATTGGCGAGTTCCCCCCAAATAGACCCAGTTAGGAATTTGGTAAATGTAGCAGGGGTTCAGATTCAGCAACAAAGTGCTTCAAGATTTAATATTGAATTGCGAAGTGGTATCGGTTTATTCAATACCAATGCCTTTCCCATTATGGATTATCGGAGTTTAGTCGGTCCAGGTATTGGTACTTTTCAATCTGACCAATCGGGTATTAGTCGAATTGATATAGAGCGAATTGAAGTTGTTCGAGGACCTGGTTCTGCTTTATATGGTCCCGGTGTAACAACGGGTGTTGTGCATTTTATTACGAAAAATCCGATTGACCATCCAGGTACTACGTTGGAAGTTGGAGGGGGAGAATTAAACACCTTTATTTCCTCTGTTCGACATGCGGGTAGGAATGCCTCAAAAACATTTGGTTATAAAATTAATGCCTCTTATAATCGGGGGGATGAATTTACCTTAGACCCTAATAATCCAGATGATGCACAACAAATAGCTTTATTCAAAACAGAGATTATAGACCCAACAATTACAAACGAATTAGTAGATTTATCGCAGCCAGGAACGGTACTTTTAACACTAGAAGATTTGGACCCAGATGGCGACGGAAATGTGATGCAAGACCATTGGTGGAATGCCTCTATCAATACAACTTTAGAGTTTAGACCACAAGATGATTTGGCAGTAACTGTTTCTGGTGGGTTGAATACAGGGTCTTCCGTATTTTATAATGATTTGGGGGAAGGCTTAGCCCAAGCAGTAGAGTATTGGACACAGGCAAGAGTACAAAAAGGTGGATTATTTGCTCAGTTTTTCTATGTAAATAATAACGGAGGAAGCGAGGATAACCCAACTTTTTTATACCAATCAGGTTTGCGGTCTTCTTTAGCTAGAGACCAAATAGAAGGCCAAGTACAATATAATTTTCAAACCCCCTCTTTCCTAAATGCAGATTGGACCGCAGGTTTGGATTATCGAGAAGCTATCAGTGATTCGAGAAACTTAGTATATGGACGGCAAGAAGATGAAGATGATTTTCGAATATTTGGTGGGTATGTTCAAGGGAAATTCCCAATCGCTGATAAAATTGATTTATACGCTGCGGGCAGATATGATGTTGTAAGTTTTACGGATGAAGGGGCATTTTCTCCTAGATTGGCAGCGGTTTTTAAACCAAGTCCTAGACATACAGTAAGGGCATCCTATAATAGAGCGATTGCATTGCCGTCTGCTTTAGATGTCTATATAGATTTCCCATTAAATGTACCGGTTCCTGGATTGTTTGATGTTTGGTACGCAGGCATGTTTGAACCCCATGAATTTGCAGAAAATCCAACAATTGACGTGACCTTACCAGGCGTGCCAGATTTGCCTTTCGGTACACCAGGATTACCATTATCAATTCCATTCCAAGCGGTCAATGGAGATGTTTTAGCTGGACTTATACCTGCATTAGGCGCAGACCCGTCATTAGCTCCCTTAGTAGGATCTATTCAAGCTTTCTTTGAAAGTTATAACCCATCTGGATTTACAGGAGATTTGGTCGGTGTAAATGTATTTAATGGAGAGCCACTTAATGAGTTAAGACCTACTACTGGCCCAAATTTAGTCAATACTAATACTTATGAGATAGGCTATAAAGGTTTATTGAGTAATAAAGTAAGTTTTAGTGCAGATATTTATCACATCAGAACTAATGGTTCTCGTTCCTTTGCACCTGTAGCTCCTTTGATAACTTTACAAGGTGCTAATATTGCAGGAGATTTAGGGACGGCAGTAGCAGATGACTTTGGTGCTTTCTTTATAGAATTGGTAACGCCTTTGTTGGGTGCGGAAGGAGCCGCAGCAACGGCAGCACAACTAGTGCCATTAGTGGCAGGTGCTTATGCACAAGGAGGACAAGGATTTGTTGATGCAGTGCCTGCGCCCTTATTGAGTGATATTTTTGGTGCAGTAGAAACAAGCAGAGTTCCGCAGAATGATGGCATCGTACATGTACCTGTCGGTCTTCGAGCCTTAGAAGATGCTTCTGCCAATCGTTGGGGGATGGATTATAGCATAGAATATCATATAAATAAAAATGTTTCTGCGTGGGCCAATTATTCTTGGGTAGGAGATGTAACTTCTAGAGCAGACGAAAGTGAGACGACTATGGCAGCACTTTCTTCTTTGGGAAATACGCCAACTAATAAATACCGAGCAGGTGTTTTATATACACCTGATTCTGGTTTTAGAGCAAATTTCTCCTTCCAACATAACGACGGATTTGTATCTAGGTCTGGTCAATTTTCAGGAGAAGTGCAAGCAACTAATTTAGTAGATGCAAGTGTAGGTTATCAATTAGAAAGTGGCTTAGCCTTTGATATTTCAGCCACCAATTTATTTGATTCAGAATATCGAGCTTTACCAAATATGCCACTTATTGGTAGAAGAATACTGGCTAAAATAACCTATAATTTTGGAGGAGATAAAGAGTAAAGATTGTGTGATTATTGCTAATGAATAATTTAAACATGTTTTTATAGATAATGTGTTCCAAAATTGGCGATTACATTCTATAGATTAGCCAAATATTAAAGATTGGGTAATGCAGACTTTGCGTTACCCAATTTTTATGATTTTGACTAGCTGTATCATAAATCAATCCCATAATAATGGTCCAAACTATGCGCCACTCTAAATTTTTCCATATGACTTGGAATATGTGGTTCGTTCCAATTTTCGCCTGCCATTTGTTTAATCCTATCAATACTATCCCAACGAGAAATCATCATAAATTCTAAGGGTTTCCACTCACTCGGTCGAGCGATTTCTATATTAATCAACCCTTCATAATCGGTCAATAAAGTTTTAGCAACGGCTTTAAATTCCTTTTCAAATTCCATATGTAATGCTTTGGGGACAGAAACTCGGTAGACTCTTAGTATCATA
>CAYMSC010000341.1:0-7402 GCA_964392805.1 uncultured Saprospiraceae bacterium | reverse complement strand
AACACAATAGTATGTAGACAAAATTTGCGAGTTGGTTTTAAAGAATTGAAGTTTAGCTTAGGAATGATTTATCTTAATTATACTCGTTTCATAACTGTTCAGCAAAATTATTTTTTACCATAAAGTACACATAGCACATAAATTTTTTAGTTCATGAAGGCGCTTCTATTCTATCTCTACTCTATGGACTTTATCTACTTTATGGTAAAAAATTAAGTGCTAAATAGTTACCTCGTTTCTATCATAAAACTCAACTGTTTATCTATTTCAACTCGCAATTATTCTTAAAAAAGTTCGGTTGTTTGGTCCAAGGTAAAATAAAAAAGCGCAACACTCAATTAAGAATGTTGCGCTTTTTTTATAATATCTGTATCTATTGCTTATCCTGCCAAAGCTGCTGCACCACCCACAATCTCTGACAATTCTTTTGTAATTGCCTCTTGTCGAGCTTTGTTATAAGAGATTTTCAATTCTTTCACTAATTCCTCCGCATTCTCGGTAGCAGCGTCCATAGCCGTCATACGAGCGCCATGCTCGGAAGCGTGTGTATCTAAAACAAACTTTTGAAATTGGGTCTGCAAGATACTTGGAATCAATTGTTGTAATAATTCTTCCTTGCTTGGCTCAAAGATATAATCGGCTTTGTGTTTTTGTACCGTACCTTCTTCTGCTTCTAATTTCTCTACAGGCAAAAACTGTACACACTCTGGATATTGAACTGCCGCATTCCTAAATCGACCGTAAGCTACATGAATGGAATCATATTCCTTTCCCTCAAAAGCATCCATCAATTTTTGGGAAACCTGTGCTACATTGTCAAAGCTTAAATCATCGAACAATGAAACATGGTCTTCAATAATCGTACAATCTTTATATCTTTTCTGAAAGTAAGCATTCCCTTTTTTACCAATAGGTAAAATAGTCAACTTTCCCGCTGCTTTATGAGCCGCATACTTTTCATTTATCGTTGCTACTGCTGCTTTTATTACATTGGTATTAAAAGCGCCACATAGTCCCTTATTTGAAGTGACTACTACTACACAAGCATTTTCTATTGCTCTTTCCTCTCCAAACGAAGTATTCGCATCTCCTTCTAAATTAGACAAGATATTCTTCAACATCGAGTTCAACTTATTGGCATAAGGGCGCATCTGCGTAATTGCCATTTGCGCTCTACGCAACTTAGAGGCAGATACCATCTTCATCGCCTTGGTAATCTGCTGGGTATTTTTGACGGACTTAATCCGCTCTCTTACTTCTTTAAGATTAGCCATATCTATCAGTTGGCAGTTGGCAGTTGGCAGTTGGCAGTTGGGCTTACTGCCAACTGCCTACTGTCTACTGCCTACTGATTAATTATTTATACTGAGCAGTCAATTCTGCTGCTAAGTCTGTTACTACTTTTACTGCATCATCTGCTAACTTACCAGATTGGAAAGTTTTCAATGTTTCAGGACTTCTTTGTGCTAAAGTAGATAAGAATAACTCTTCAAATTCTTTTACTTTATTTACGGGTACATCTTTGATTAAACCTTTTGTACCTAAGTAAATAATAGCGACCTGTTTTTCTACCGTTACTGGAGAATATTGAGGTTGCTTTAAGATTTCCACGTTACGCTTTCCTTTTTCTAAGATTGCCATTGTTGCAGCATCTAAATCAGAACCAAACTTAGAGAAGGCTTCTAGTTCTCGGTATTGTGCTTGGTCTAATTTCAATGTACCAGATACCTTCTTCATCGACTTAATTTGAGCGTTTCCACCCACACGAGATACAGATACCCCTACGTTAATCGCAGGACGTACACCAGCGTTAAATAAGTTGGTCTCTAAGAATATCTGACCATCTGTAATAGAAATTACGTTGGTTGGAATATAGGCAGAAACGTCACCCGCTTGTGTTTCGATAATTGGTAAGGCCGTCAAAGAACCACCACCTTTTACGATACCAGCTTTCTTTAAAGATTCTGGTAAGTCGTTCATTTCATTAGCAATCTTATCATCGTTGATAATCTTAGCCGCACGCTCTAACAAACGAGAGTGAAGGTAGAATACATCACCTGGATATGCTTCCCGACCTGGAGGACGTCTTAATAATAAAGATACCTCTCTATAGGCTACTGCTTGCTTTGATAAATCATCATAAACAATCAATGCTGGTCTTCCTGTATCTCTGAAAAATTCTCCAATCGCTGCGCCCGCAAATGGTGCGTAGAACTGAAGTGGAGCGGGGTCAGAGGCAGAAGCTGAAACGATACATGTGTATGCCATCGCTCCGTTTTCTTCTAATGTCTTCGCCACGTTTGCTACTGTTGATGCCTTCTGTCCAGAAGCTACATAAATACAGTATACAGGCTCTCCTTTATCGTAAAATTCTTTTTGGTTGATAATGGTATCAATCGCAATAGCCGTCTTTCCAATCTGACGGTCGCCAATGATTAATTCCCGCTGTCCTCTACCAATAGGAATCATTGCGTCAATCGCTTTAATACCCGTTTGTAATGGTTCTGCTACTGGCTCTCTATAAATTACACCCGGCGCTTTACGCTCTAATGCAATCTCATAAGTATCGCCAACAATAGGACCTTTACCATCAATTGGTGTTCCTAGTGCATCTACAACTCTTCCCATAAATCCTTCCCCAACATTGATAGAAGCAATTCGACCTGTTCTACGAACCGTCGCTCCTTCCTTAATGCCTTCTCCTGTTCCCATTAATACAACTCCTACATTATCTTCTTCTAAGTTCAAAACGATTGCTTGTACCCCAGTTTCAAATTCTACTAATTCCCCTGCCTGAGCAGAGTTCAAACCATATATACGAGCAATACCATCCCCTACTTGAAGTACAGTACCTACTTCTTCTAGTTCGGAGGATGTTTTGAAACCAGAAAGTTGCTGCTTTAGAATCGCAGATATTTCGTCAGGTTTTACGTTAACCATATCTAATTATATTTAAATTATGAGTTATAAATTATGAGTTATGAGTTTTACTTATCGCTCATAACTTATCACTAATAGTTACATTTTATTGTAGTAGATTAGAGAGTAGAGACCATTTCATTGAGAGAAGAGAGAAAAACTAAGGATTGTCAACAACTTTTCGGTTTTTTACCAAAAAATTAAAAGGTTTACCGATTTCTATCTCTTTTCTCTAATCTCTGCTCTCTATTCTGAATAGTTACATTTTATTTACATACTGATTTCCTGTGAACTCTTTTTTAAGTTTATTCAACTTGTGAGCTACACTGGCATCATATAATTTATCCGCAAATTCAATAACAAAACCACCGATTAAATCTGGATTAACGGCTGTTTCTATTTCGATATTTGCTGCTGTTTGGCTACTTCCTTTTAACTGTGCCTTGATTGCTTCCAACCCTGCTTCCGTTAAAGGTGCTGCAGTGGTAACTTTTACGGTAGAGATTTGTTTTAAAGCTCTATATTGTAGTAAAAATTCAGCCGCTATATCTGGCAAATAGCCCTCTCTTCCTTTTCGAAGAATGATATTGATAAAAGCCATTGACAATTCATCAAACTTGCCACTAAAAATCTCTTTTAAAATAGTGCCTTTCTTATCTGGATTGACAATTGGACTCTTTAATAATAAAAAGAAATCTCTTTGCTCCGTCGCTTTTTGGAAAGCTTGAATATCTTCCAATACTCGCTCCAATTTGTTTTGCTCTTGCGACAAATCAATTAGCGACTTTGCGTATCTTGATGCTATTCTTGTTACTGACATAATGATTAGGTATAAAGTATGAGGTATGAGGTATGAAGTATTTAAGTAGGAAGTACAGCATTAACTTATACTCCATACCTTATACTTAATAACTTATACTTTATACTTAATTTAATTTTATTTCTCCTACTAACTTATCTACAAAAGACGCTTGGTCTGGATTGCCTTTTAATTCTTTGCGAATTACTTTTTCTGCAATCGTCAATGCCATTTGTCCTACTTCATTCTTCACTTCTGTTAAAGCCGCTTTCTTTTGTGCTTCAATTTCAGATTTTGCAGAACTAACAATTCTATTTGCATCCTCCTTCGCTTTTACTTTCGCCTCGCTAATTATCGCTTCTTTTGCAGCCTTCGCTTCCTTGATAATTTTAGCTCTTTCTTCCTGCGCTTCTTTGATTAACTCTTCGTTCCTGTTATTCAAAGCTTGCATTTCTTCTTTTGCCTTCTTGGCTTCATCCAAAGCATCTTGAATATCAGAAGTACGCTTCTTTAAAGATTCTGCAATCGGTTTGAAGGCAAACTTTCCGATTAGTAACCAGAATAAAAGAAAGAAGATAGAAGTCCAGAATAATAATCCAAAATCTGGTTTAATTACGCTAAAATCTGCTAAGAAAAACATAAGTCTGTATTTTATATACTATCTCTAAAATTTTTAAATTTTAGATTTAGAATTTTAAATTTTAGATTTCAATTTGTGTAAGACTGACCCCACAACCAACCGTTGCGTAGTCAGTCTTAATTCTTTTGTGGGATTAAGCCACTAAGAAAGAAAGGATTAATGCGATAAGCGCAGCACCCTCAATGAACGCAGCCATTAAGATCATATTCGCACGAATATCACCTACTGCTTCTGGCTGACGAGCAATACTTTCCATAGCACTTGAACCAATCCAGCCGATTCCTAAACCAGCTCCGATTACTGCTAATCCCATACCGATAGCTACTATTGAACCACCCATAATTTTAAGTATTTATATAAATGAAATGATAGTGATTAGTGGTTAGTGGTTAGTGATTAGTTCAAAAACTTATCCTACTACTAAATCTATTTCACTTTTGATTGTCAAAATATTTTGATTCGCTTTTGAATCAAACTGCATACTGCCAACTGCTTCACAGCTCAGAGAGCTGTGTTACTGCCAACTGCCTACTGATTAATGTGCATGTCCATGCTCTTCGTCATGGTGATGCTCTTCTGTTGCTGCTCCAATGTAAGAAGCGGTCAAAATCGTAAATACAAATGCTTGTACAAATGCAACGACTAACTCAATTGCCATCATAAACAAGGTCAATAATCCTGCTCCAACTACACCACCCATTGCGCCAGGAATACTTTCGCCACTCTTACCGAATATGAAAATGAAACTTACAAAAATCAAGATAACCATGTGACCTGCGGTGATGTTTGCAAACAAACGCAGCATTAAAGTAATAGGCTTAATTAATAACCCCATCAATTCTACTGGTACTAAAATCAGCTTCACAAACCAAGGCGTGCCCGGTGCAGTGAATAAGTGCCCCCAGTAATCTCTATTCCCGTTGATATTGGTAACGATGAAAGTAATAATCGCTAATACAGCGGTTACTGCCAAGTTACCTGTTACGTTCGAACCGCCAAAGAATGGAATCTGTCCGAATAAGTTTAATCCTAATATAAAAAAGAAGATAGATAATAAGAACGGTAAGAATTTATCCGACTTTTCTCCTAAGAATGGAATCGCTACTTCATCTTGGATGAACCCAACAAATGGTTCCATGAAGTTTTGTAAGCCCGTAGGTGCTTTTCCTGCATTTCTCTTGGTTGCTCTAGCTACAGACAAAAATAACCAGCTTAAGAAAGCTAATACTATTGCCATTGAAGTTACATTCTTCGTGATAGAAAAATCATAGAAAGAAGTAATTCCTCCTCCAAACAACCCACCATCTGCTGTACTTTTTGCGTCTGTTGGATAAAGGCTATTATTATAACATACAAAGGCTGCGTCTTTTTTCTTCCCATCCACCTCTATTTCTTTATGTACAATACCACTGATATTTACTTCGCCTTTTGGGAATCCTGCTCCAGTCACTCTTTTTACAGAACCTCCATCTAATACATATCCATTATAAGCCACATGCCCATCACCGTGACCGATGAAATCTGGATGAAACTTAGAAGCCATGAAAAAATCCCATCCTTTGTCTGGTGCATATAAAATTACGGGTAAAGGAATTTGGATAGGTCCAATGCTATAAACGTTGGCATCTGCAATGTGGTGAATCGCATTATCACCAGCGTTGAACTCATGGTGTGCTGCTTCTCCACAAATAGTTGCTCCATGTCCACTGTTGTCTGCGTGGCTATGATTACTATGCCCATGTCCATGCTCTGAGTGGTCATGACCGTGGTCGTGATTATGGTCGTGTTGAGCTAGGCCCAATAAAGCAAAGGAAAGAATATATATGGTAGATAAGAAAAATCGAAGCATTGATATATTATTTTGAAATTCTGCTTTTTTATAAAAAATAAAATTGCTAATTCGGCTCAAGTACGAAAATGACCCTATTTTGCTCTTTTTTGTCACTTTCTAGCCTCTTTTCAAAAATCGGTGCAAAGGTATTATTATTAAGTTGCTTATAAAAGCTTAAATTCATCTTTTTTTGAGAAATATTTGCCTTTTTTAAAATGGTGAAAATCAGGTAGTTGTCTACCCTATATTCTACCCGACTGCTATATTCGGCAATTTGGGGTATATTCCATATTTAATTTTCAGCTTCTAGGAGGTCGTTTTCACTAAATATCTTATTGATTAAAA
This sequence comes from uncultured Saprospiraceae bacterium, assembly GCA_964392805.1. GTDB lineage: Bacteria > Bacteroidota > Bacteroidia > Chitinophagales > Saprospiraceae > JAFMDF01. Next base: position 868 of record CAYMSC010000341.1, on the reverse strand, counting down.
AATCAAAATTTCTTGTATTCGCTGGTATTAGATAGTTCATCTGTACTTTCCAATCGTTGGTATAAAAAAAGGACCTGTTTCTGCTAAATCCAATTAACTTTCCTTTTAAAATTTACGGTCACTTTAAAATTAATCACCATGCCTGACTCAAAAATTACGGAATTAGCGAAAGCCCAACCCATTATCAAGCGACATGTCCTCTTTTCTATGGGTGCTGGATTTATTCCTATCCCTGTTGTTGATATTGCAGCCGTCACTGCAGTGCAATTAGATATGATTAGACAATTATGCAAACGCTATGACCAAGATTACAATGATTCTAGTGGCAAAGCTTTTGTCGGTACTTTAATGGGCAATACACTGTCAAGGATTGCTGCACATACCGTAGGTTCTGTTTTTAAAGTTGTTCCGATTATTGGTACTGCTTTGGGTGGAGCGACTGTTTCTGCATTTTCTGGTGCGACAACCTACGCTATTGGACAAGTCGTTGCGCAACATTTTGCTTCTGGTGGGTCAATTAATAAATTTGATGCAGCCGAGTTAAAAGATTTTTATCAAGAACAATTTCAAAAAGGAATGGACATTGTTGATGAATGGTCTGATAAAGCAGAGGATATGAAAGAAGATGTAGAAGAAGAAATTCAAGATGCTATTGATAATATCTTTGAGGAAGCAGACACGCAAGAAAATGAAATAGACAAAAAATTGGCTAAGTTGGAAGAATTGAAAATAGCAGGCCTAGTTACGGATACGGAGTATAAGCGGATAAAGAAGCGAATTTTGAAAAATCAATAAGTTAATAACTGATGTTATGCACAAGCACCAAAGGTGCGACATATATTAACATGGGGCGAAAGCCCTATGGAAT
>CAYMSC010000340.1:0-7425 GCA_964392805.1 uncultured Saprospiraceae bacterium | reverse complement strand
TAAAGTGAGATTTTTGGAAGGTATTTGAGCCAACAACAGCTATGGTATATTGACCGCTATTTGATTTAGGCAAACAACCAACGTTTTATTTTTTCTATTAACTTTGGTCTCAAAATAGCGTAAAACTACATAGCATGAAAAAACAACCAATCGACCGACCAATTTCCTTCCTACCAATTTTTGTCACCGCCCTCAATGGTGATTTATCTTCTGCCCAAGAACAGTACCAAACCTTATTGCCCGCAAAAGATAGACCTTCGGCTTTAGATGATGCTATTATTAATCGAATCATTAAACTGCATGAAGAGAAAAATGAGTTCATCGAAAATTATGAACGCCAGTTTAAATTATGGCGGCAGGAAAAGTTGACGGCTAATCAGTTAGCAACCTTGAAAGATTTAGAAGCAAAGCTGCCCCTTTTAAAAGAAGTGAATGACAAGGTACTAGAATTGGCTCACGAAATTAAACCCCATACCATTGACAAAATACTGGCTATGAATCCGCTTGATTTGGCGCTCGGTCATTTGTCAGGAAAAATCAAAAGCCCGATGCCACCACCAGTAAAATCTATTGCTAGATTCCTGGTCTTTACCGACCAAGAATGCCAAGCAGCGGATTTGCAATTGACTTTTTTCTTTAAAGCCAAAGGCACCGATTTGGAAATGAAGGCATTGATAAGTGCCTTTTTCCAAAAGCTAGAAGAGCGATTCCATGATTTTCAACGCTATGGCGCTAAACGGATGATGAGCTTTTTTAAGAATTTTGTGGAGTTTGAAGATATGGAATATATCACAGGTGCTATGGATTTTACCAAAGCGAAACTGCAAGCAGAAGGGCTTCGGTTGCAGACCGATTCCTACATGCGTATTTGGTGTGACCGATTCGATGAAGCAGGCTTCCCTTTACTAGAAACCATTCCTTTTGTTGAAGTCGAAGTCGAAGTCGAAGAAGCACTAGCAATCAACCCGTTACTTTTACCAACGCTAACCGTTAATAAACTATTCATGCGTACCTTCTTGTCTTCTACGCCGCCCTGTGCAGCACTCGGTGTCATCGAAGAAAGGGGGCAAGAAATTGGTTTCTTGGCAATGCGTCCCGACAAACCTATACCACCAGATATTACTGCTCGAGGGTTTAATTTTGGGCATTCCTTAATTGGTACAGAAGACTATACCATTATCCAATTTGTGTTTGAATTTTATGGCTTTGGTAAATATTATGTATTGGTGAATCCCAATACTCCATTAGTACAAACTATTTTGACCAAAATGATAAGCAATGGTCAATATTTCTTTTTAGCCTTGAATCCAGATAAGACGGTCACGACCTTTAAAGCAGATATAGGTCAGGAAGATTTAGCAGGCTTGCAAACCAATTTCCCAAAGATACAAGCAGCTACTACCACCGATGAACAATATAATAAAGGCTTACACTATTTTCATCAAGCGCCTGACCCCGAAGGTAAATTGCTCAATTGGGTGTGTCGAGATAATGTGGATTTTTTGGATTTGTCTAAGGAACGGAATCGCTTGGATTTGAATCCGAGGTAACAAGACAAGCCTTGTTTCATCAGCAAGGGTTGTGTCTGGTATGTCTTTTGAAGTGTTACTTTTATACCATTCAACTCGACTATGACCGAAATCAATATCCGCTACCACAAAACCAACGACCAGCTCGCCCAATGCGAAATCATTCTACCTAACGAATCAGTAACCGAATTCCTACAACACTTCCAATCTTTGTTTGAAATAGAATTACTGCAGGGAGACATTGTCCCTGGTACCGAAACCACCACGATTAGGTTTCAAGCAGCTAAAGCCAAGGTGCAAGCGTTGGAGCAACTTATAAAAGCGGTGTTGGGGGGACGAGCTAGGTTGAACTAGGGAATTTTTGCTCATTACTACGAAAAGGTAAAATAGGAAAATGCTGTTTTTGAACTTTACCTTTTAACGCAATGGGCAAAGAACCCCAGCTTGAACGGAACCAAATTACAAATGCATTGGTTGGTTTTAGAGCATCACTTGACAAATAAAAACAAATAATGGGTTACAATTTAGATTTATATGGTTTGAAGAAAGAGGAGGTAGATGCAGATTATGTATATGACTGGCTGCCTAAAGCGCAAGCCTACGATTGGCACAATGCTTCTATTGATTCTTACACAGAAGAAGAGGGAATTATTACAGTCCTATCTAACAAATATAGTTTACATAATATGGATGAATCGATATTACTCGAAATCCCCGTTACTTGCCATACCTTCAGAATGATAGACTTGATTTCTCCTTTTCATGGATATAGTGAGAAGATAATTAATTATGATAAAACACTCTTTCCAGAAATTTATTTCGAAGTCAATGCATGGTTATATACCGCACCTCATTTCTCCGAATTATTGGATTTTTTAATCCCTCAACTAACCAAAGAAAAAGAAGAAGATTTACAACATGAACTAGAAATACTTAAAAAAATTAAATCTGAGTTGGCTCAGAGCAATTATTTTTATTATCTATTTGATTATTTTTAGTCAATGTTTACTTGTATTTATAGCTTTCCAAGCTATGGGGGGCTCCATCAATATCCCGACAAAATGATGAACGAGCAATAATAGTCCAAGAAGACTATTATTGTGAAGAGAACCGTTTACGGGTGGGTTGGCAGGATTCTTTTTTCTATGTTTTACCTTTTGGGCGGTACAGGCAATTTTACCCAAATAGAGATTATGAAGAAGAATTAATCCACCATTCGGACCGTGGTTTTCAATATTTATCCAGAGTCTACACCAGCTATTTGAAAAAGCAAAAGATTAAAATTAGTGTAACTCAAGATGGAAGCCCTTATGATAATGCGGTTGCAGAAAGAATCAATGGAATCTTAAAAGATGAATACGAATTTGGTGGAACCTTTGAAAATTTAGAACAAGCAAAAGAACTGATTAAAGAATCAGCTAGAATTTATAATGAAAAACGTTCCCATATGAGCAATCATTTGTTGACACCACAAGAAATGCATCAACAAAGTGCATTGAAAATTAGAACTTGGAGAAAAAAGAAATAAATTTACTGATGACTCCTAAAGTGATATGTGGGGATTAATTTTTTTCTTTTTCAAAAAGCCCTCAAAAAGTGGGTGGGCTATTTGAAAAAGAAAGGAATGCGGGCTGGCTAAATTATTTTTTAACCAGTCCGGTATTTCTGGGATTAGACACACAAGGCTATACCAATAAATAATTTAGTTCATGATATCCATTCGGAAGATTTAGCATCATCATCAAACACCTTCTTGATGGAAGAGAAAATTAATAAACCTCATAAACGCCCCATTCCATTACCTGATTTTGGGCATTCATATTAAATAGGAGTTTGTGGTAACGTAAGACTAAATAATACCCTTTGGAGTGGTTGACAACTTTCACCGAAGGAAGAGAAGTAGGTAGAGAGGTATAGTAAGCTTTTTTAATTTGCTCATGAGAAGACCCAACACCAATACCTTCTGCGGTTTGCTGGTTGGTAGTGGTAAGAATTGCTATTGTTTTGTCAGTAGTTTCCAGATGTACCAAAGACGCATTCTTCGTTGCATGAAAACTTAAGGTTTTTTCTTCAAAGGAAAAACCGTCTTGGACAATGATTTCTTTGAAAGGAAAGTCATTTTGATAGGTTAAATCAATGCCATCAATATTAGTACGAATCTGCTTAGGATTAAGTATAACACCCCTCATTTCAGGCCTTGGCTTCTTATTCATGACCAAGTAGCCATTATAACTAACCAATTGGTGGATACTTAGGACATCACTATATCTACGTGCTTCTTGAATAAGTCGAGCTGCTTCCGATTTGTCATCTAATTGAGAACGGATAATTCCTTTTAAAATAGATAACTCTGCCAATTGTTTCCCCTTTTTGAAAATAGTATTTAATTCGACAATTAATGCTTCTGCTTTCTTATATTCTTTATTAAGAGAGTAAGCACAAGCTAAATTGATAAAAGTACTATAATGTTGATTATCCATTTGAGAAGCAATCGTCAAATACTCAATGGCTTTTTTTAGTAAATCACTTTTTTCTGCATCGGCTCCTTCTCGCAATGGAATTTCTAAGTCCAATTCAATCGGATAACGATAGGCTAAAGTACCATATTCGGGCTGCAAAGCTGCTGCGGCTACTAAACTTGCCCCAATATTATTATATAACTCTTTGTATTTCACAAACTGCAATACATATTCATAAGCCGCTGCTGCTGAAGTATATTCTCCAATAGCTACCAAATAATTAGCCGTTTCAAAAACTTGTATCAATTCTTTGACCTTGCCACAAACTTCTAGGGCTGTTTCTTTCCGTTGGGGTAAACTAGGGTAGTCTTGTAATTGTTCTGTCAATCCATAAGCCGTATAGACTTTATCAAAAATGCTAGGCACTATTTTAATAGATTGGTAGCCTGCCAAATGCGTAACAAAAGCACCAAATAAATCTGCCTCTTTTTCATCTGCCACATGCTCTTCAAAGCTATGTTTATTGGTTAAAAAACTAGTCGCAAATCCTGCTTCTTGCCAATGGTGCTCTTGATAAAAATGCGTCATTTCGTGGGCTAATAAAAAAGCAAAAGCATCTTTCTCATTATTACCAAAAGATTGGCAAACCGCCAATGCTTTTTCATCTACATAAATAATATTCTTTCGTTTATTATAAGCTAGTACACTGCTTGCACCAGGACGGATTTCTAGTTGTGGCCAAGTTCTTTCCGTATCACCAATCGCTTTTTTTAATTGCTCATATACTTCGTTCATCATTGCGGTTGCAGGGGCTGCATTTGCCGTTTGCAAAGCACAAATGAAGACAATGTATAGGAATAATTTTTTCATGATTGTGAGTTGGATTGATTTGCGAAATTGGATGTTACTGTCAAAGGTTATTCAGCAGGTTGGTAGCCTTTTGTTCGTAGCCATTGATAGTTGATAAATTCTGTAAAAGAGCTTTAGCTTCTGTTACTTTATTTTGTTGTAAATAAGTTAGTGCTAAATACCATTTTGCATCATTTTGTAAAGGGAAATTCGCTTTGTCAACTAATGATAATAATTCATTTTGTGCTGCTTCGCTTTGTCGGGTTTCTAATAAAGCAATAGCTTCATAGAATTGGGCATAAGCAGTCAAAGCATCTTCGGGTGCGGTTGCTTCAAAAGCATTAAATTGGTTAATAGCACTTTGATAATCACCAGATTTATAAGTATCAATGGCTGTTTGCAAAGTAGCTAAAGCTTCTTTGTTGGTACCAAAACCAGTTTCCGCTAATCTATCAGCGATTTCTAGGGACAAAACATCTTGAGGAACGGTGAAATTATCTGCAAAAAGTTGGTCAGGGGTACTTGGCTGAGAAAACAGAAACCAACCCGCCGTTAGCAATAAAGCAAAAGATGCAGCGATAGCTAATCGGTTGAACCTCCCCATTCGACGGACCTTTGCTTCTTTTGCTGTCGTTTGGTCGGATTGTTGTTCAGCAGTTGTTTCTGCTGCTTCCGAAAAAAAACCTTCTGCCTTCATTTCTTGGTGCGTATTGGTCACCATTTTTCTGAAATCGAATGGGGCTGCACCTTGAATGCCTTTCACCACATCTTCATGAAAAGCTACTTCATCTGCCAACGCTTTGTCAGCAGCCATTTCTTTTTCAAAGGCAGCTAACTCCGCTGCACTCATTTCCTGATTGAGGAAATTTTCTATATCGTCTATGTTGTAATTTTTTTCCATAATTTAAGAGTCTAAAGGTTTAGAGGTATAAGGGTTGTCGGATGATATAGAGTTCTAAACAGGGTTTAAAGGTTTAGGGGTATAAGGGTTTAGAGTTACAAAGCAAAAAAATATGATAAAAACTTTCTGCCCACTGCAAACTGCCCACTGCAACCTGCCTACTGCAAACTGGCATACTCTTCCCTCACCTGTTTCTTAAACGCCTGCATACATTTATAGCGCCTTTTTTTAGCGTATTGCTCTGTGAAATCGTATTTAGCAGCGATTTCTTTGAGCGATAATTTTTTATAATAAAAATCAATCAAAACGTCTTTACAGCCTCCTTGTACCTTTAATAACATTTCGCTGATTAATTCATGCTTTTTTTCTACCTCTTGTTTTTCAACTAAGGTATCTTCTTGATACAAAACGTAATCGGTGTCTTTATCATCCATCACTAATTTTAATCCACTCTTCGACCGCTTCCGCAATTCTGTCAACCACAAGTTCCTCGTAATAGCATACAAGTAAGTTTTGATATGACTCTTTAATTCAAAATCAGGCTTATTGACATTTTTATACATGACCACTAAAGCTTCTTGAAAGAAATCTTCTGCATCATTTCCCGTACCATTATTATTTTTAATAAAGCTGGCACACTCGGGATAAGCTAATTTGTATAATTGTCGAATGACCGATTGTTCCCCTTTTTTAAGGCGTTCAAGAATCGCATCATTCCTATTTAGTTGACTCATTTTCCTTTTATTTTGGGGTTAAAGGTAGGAAAAAATGAGTTGGGATGCTTTTGTCAAAGTATCAAATTTTAGCAAACTACTTTTAGGGCTCACTTCTTAATCGTTGTTTTTGTAAAAGGTGACCCTTTGCTTATAAATTAATCTTATATTACTTAACCTAAATCCAACTTGTCAATGCTATCCCCAACTGTGAAATCTGTCATTTCTTGCTCTAATAATTGAAATTCATTAGGCAATACTTTTCTAACAAATTGCCCCTCTTTCAACAAATGAATTTCATCGCAAGTCGCACTTAAAGTTGAGAAAATATGAGAAGAAATGATAATCGTTTTACCCAATGATTTTAACTTTTTAATCAATTCTGTAATGATGATATTACTCTGAATATCTACGCCATTGAAGGGCTCATCGAGAATAAAATAATCATTTTTTAACAATAAAATTGCCGTCAATGCCAATTTCTTTTTCATTCCAGTAGAGTAAGTGATGGCGTATTGATTTAGCGGTAAATCAAAGATGTTTTTCTCCTCAAAATTGGCGATGGAAATTTTTCTAGCAACACAAAACAATTGTAAGTATTCCCATCCTGTAATCTTTGAAAAAAAGTAGGGATTCGTAGGCAAGAACCCCAGATGATTTTTAAGCGGTTGTTTGTCACAATGAACGATTCCCGAATGTGTTTCTAAGCCAGCTATGCACCGAAATAAAGTTGTTTTGCCTGCTCCATTTGCACCGACAATGCCATAGACTTTTCCTTTTTCAAAGCTTAAATTAATGGCTCTTAAGACTTCTTTTGCACCAAAAGATTTAGATAATTGTTCTACTCGAATCATAATATTTAGTTCCTTATGGGTAAACGCTTGCGTATTTGTGGCAAGAGGATTGGTTATCAAGATGTCAGAAATCCTTAGAGAATCAGACTAAGAATTGATATTATTTACCTATCTAAAATC
>CAYMSC010000339.1:0-7441 GCA_964392805.1 uncultured Saprospiraceae bacterium | reverse complement strand
CTAAAAAGTTTTTTTAGAAGAAGGCAAAATTCAATTGAAGTCGCCTACTGACAGTTTGTCTTTGCAACCTAATGATTTTATAGATTTTACCGTCGGGCAAAGACTTGTCAATACTCCTAAAATGAGAAAAGAAACAGATTTTTCCTGGAAAGATGGCACTTTAATATTAACTCAATTAACGGTAGCAGAGATACATGAACGTTTGGAGGAAATCTATGGATATTCTTTTGACGTAGCCGAACCCAAAATTTTAAAAGAAAGAAAAACGTTAGCAGTACCTATGGATAAATGAGAGGTGAAGAAGGAATTACGGAAAAAGGATTACCCGTTTTTAAGGTGATGGAGCTGAAAGTAGAATAAAAGATTATACCAATAAAAAGCGGTAGTTGCTCTTTCGAAAAACTACCGCTTTAATCGACTAGGGAATTTCTATAACGTATTTTTTCAATCGTTAAATGCAGCTTCTATTTTAAGCCGCCACTTAAAACCGCACCTTTGATTACTCGCTTGGCAGATAATGCAGATTTTCTACCTTGTTGGGCGATTTTACCAAAGTCATCATCATCGAAACAAGCTTCCAAAGCTTCCTCTAAAGCAGCTTCATTATCTATCGCTTGAACAGTACCATCCGCTAAAGTAATCGTGATTGGATATTGGATGAGTATATCTTCTTCGCTATCTGGATTGGCTTCATAAAAATCGTCTACTGTATTTTCTGCTTCTTCATAACTATTCACAGCTACCGTGGAGCCATCTGGATAAATCAAGGTAACTGGGAAGTTAATGTCAAAGCAAAGGTCAAAATCTTCATCAATATCTCCGAAACATGCTTCCCAAATAGCATCTTCGTCCATCTCGCTACTTACTGTAAATACAGTGCTATCAGCTAGTAAAACATCGAAAGGATATACAGGCATTGGGTCCTCTTCGCTTTCTGGATTGGCATCGTACCATGCTTCAATTCCGTCCCAAATTGCTTCTTCTGAGTCATAGATAATGATTTCTCCGTCAGGGAATTGGATAGAGATAGGAAAAATTAGGGTAAAACAATCTTCAAAATAGTCTTCGTCTTCCCAATCATCTCCATAATCATCTCCATTTTCTTCAAACCATTGTTCAAAGAGGTCAAATAATTCTTCTTCACTATTAACAGTTACCGTAGTCCCGTCTGGTAATTCAATGTCAGTGGGGAAGGTTAAATTATCTAAATCATCGCATTCAAAATCTCCAAAGAAATAATCTTCTAATTCTTCTTCAGAGCAAACATGATAATTAATAATACCTTCGCAATCTGCGATACAAGCACTTTCAAAAATTTCGCCATCGTCTGTACATACGGGCTCAAATAATCGATTGATTTCTGCTTCTGGTAATGCTTCTAAAATTGCTTCAACAGCTGCTTCTATTTCGGCATGACTCGCATCAAAATCTACTTCATCAAAAAGGTCGTAGCATCCACAATCGGTATCTGTTGTGTCGGATTCGTTATTTCTTGAATGTGCTACAGAGGCAGCTGCTGCCATCGCTCTAGTTGTTGTTGCGGTGTTTAATGGCGTATCGGTCGAGGGGGTGACAGGTGTTGTCGAAGTATTGGATGTCGTGTTTTCGGGAGTAACATTATCTTTTTTACAAGCGGTAAAGAAAAGAAAAGAAATTAAAAATAAGCCAATGAAATTTCTAAAATTCATCATAAATTTTGAACTGTTTTGGTGATTTAATTAAATGTGCTAAATAACAATTGGCCAATTGTATTTGTATTTTTTGAATTCAATTACCAGACATTTTTATTTATTCTATCCCCCATTTAATATTTTTTAAAACTTTGTAGTCCAGCCGTCGTATTACCTTTAAGTATTTGATTTTGAATGTTTTAACTTACTGAAAAAATATTTTAAATTTAAGGATTATTAAGTTTTATACCTAAAAGAGCGAACCTAAGATGCCATCATGTAAATGAATAATTAATCAACCAATCACTAATCAACTAATCATATCTATGTCCTTTTCTTACCAATTCAGCGATAATATGACCATTGATTGGTTGGTGAAAAATATGCCTACTTTTCTTTTTCCTGACCTTTCTAAGCAACAAACTAGAATAACAAAACCCTTTATAGGCATTCTAGCTTTGAAGGGTAGTCAGCCCGTTGGACTTATTTTGGCTTCTGCTGAAACGAGTCAAACCATCTATCGAATTCATTCTTTTTTAGTGCATCCAAACTTTCATCGACAAGGAATTGGACATACGCTATTAGAGAAATTAACGATAATCATTCGCCAACGTGGAGGAAAGCAAGTAGAAGGAATCTATCGGAATCATTGGCAGTACACACCTGCAATTCAACAATTATTAATCAAACAAGATTGGTCTAAACCACAACCTCAGTTGGTGATTGCAAATGGACAAGTCAGTGATGCCTTGACTTTCTTTTCAAAATTTGGTCAACCTAAGCATACCTTTTCTTTTTTATCTTTTACTCAGTTAAAAAAATCTGATATAGATTATATTCAAAATAAACAAATAAATACGCAATGGTTTGACCCTGATTTATCGCCTTTTACGGCACAATCGAGTATTCACTCTGCCTGTAGTTTTTTAGTGAAGCGAGAAGGAGAGATAATTGGTTGGATCGTTTCTCACCAATTAAGGAAAGATTTGAATGAATTAACAGCACTTTTTATTGATGCGCAATTTCGTTCTTTTAAATTAACCCATTTATTAATTCGGACGGCTTTTGAAAAACAATTGTCTTTGGGCATTCCTAGATTTTTGACTACTTCTAAAGTGAATGGGAATGCAGTAGCTAAACTGTTGAAAAGGGCAGGGGAGCAATCCGATATTTTTTGTACGACTGCTTTTTATGCTAGTAAAGAGTTGTAGATTTGAGGAATCATTTTTTTAAATTCTCTACCGTACACTTTTTACACAACCCCTAAAACAAGGGATTTGGGGTGAATATTTTTGATTTTTTATCGAAAAATCAAAAATGTTCACCCCAAAAGCCCCTTCCCGTGCACGAAGCGTAGCGAAGTACGTGATTAAGTAAAAAGTGTACGGTAATGAATATTTAAATTATATTTGTTTTATTATCCAACAAAATCACTCAAAATAATGAGAATAAATAAAGAAAAATTATATGAAGCTTTTGGGGAATTAATCTATGTTGTTGCTATGGCAGATGGAGAAATTCAGGAAACAGAAGTGGCAGCCTTAAAAAAATGCTATTTCTTTTCTTTCGACTTTCTGCTCCCTAACTATTTTTATTTCCCGTTTTTGACTTCTATTATAGTAGTAAAAATCATTGATCGTCTCGTCCAACTTAAATGATAAGACTGAGCCGATTGCTCCAATTCCAAATAGACCGATTTTGTTTTTTTTCATTGTTTCTTAGTTACCAATAGCAATATTTTACAAAAGGGTAATCTTATAAATTTGTATATCTTCCCAATAAATAGCCTGATCCTGCAGTGGCAATGAATATACCTATCAATAGGAATAAAAATTTAAGTATTTTCAAGAATGCTTGAAATAGCGAAAGCTTACACAATTTTGAATAAGCATATGGATAATAAACTAGAATTAAGGCAAACGAGATATAATAAATTTTGGGGTCTACAATTAGACTAGCAACGAATAATAACAAAGTAGAAAAAACTAAAAACCCTTGAATAAAGGCATTGATAGTTATATGCTCTCCAGCATTAAATTGTTTTCCAAAAACGATTTCTGAAATATAGCCATAAAAAGGAAGAAAAAGAAAAGAAAAGAATAAGTGATACTTTAAGAAAAACGCTTGAAGGGAGTTGTTCCTATCTGCTCCTTCTGCCTTTTCGCTTTGCGCTTCAGTCGTATTTATTTCAGCTTGAATTATAGGAGCAGTATCACTTGTAGCAGGCTCATTTGGTGCTTCAATTGCCAATTGCGAATTGCTCCCAAAACTTGAAAGTTCAAGGTATTGAGTAGAAAACATATTGAAAACAATTAAACTAATAGACGTGCAAAAAGCTAAAAAAGAAAATGGATTGGTATATTTTTTTCTTGTTCCATTTATATATTCTGACAGTATGATATTCGGACTTATTAAGAGGTGTTTTAAGGTGCGAAAAAAACTATTATCCCAGCCAAATAATTTAGTGGATAATTGAGAAAGTATTTCTTTTTTTGATATTCTAGTGGTCACTACTTCTGCTCCACAAAAGTTACAGTAATTTGCTGATGAAACTAGTTCTTTTTTACAATTTTTGCAGGTCATTTTTTCGCTTTAATTTTGACATGGGGACGCAAAAAAATAACTTTATATTCTGTCGGAATTTTAGGATAACAAAACGGTCCACTTTAAGAGACTTCTCCTAAAATTCCGACTCAAAAAGAATGTAAAGTTATTTTAGTCCCACTACATGACTAATCTTGGTTACTTTTCCCTATGTCTTCTCTATCAGTCATAGCTATTAAATTTCTATTGCCATCAAACCTTAAATAGGCTAACTTTTTTAGACGAATGTAGTGTAAATCCGTTGCTTACATAAATTTATTACTAATTATTTTTTTTAGGAAGGGATGAATTCTGCAACGGATTTGACGAGCGAAATAGGTGCCGACGAATTTTTGTCCTCGATTTATCGGGATGAATTCGTCGGTACATCAAATGCTTATTGATTGACTTTCAATCCTTTATGGTTTGACCTTCAACCAACACTCCTTAAAAATCTAACAAAGAAATCCCTACATTAAAAGGAGTTAATTCTGGGCCTTGTCCTTCTCGGAATAAATCATTCATAGCTAATTGTGCGTAGACGGCAAAAGGACCAAAACCAATTCTTCCAATCACCCCATAGCGGAATTTATTAAGGTTAAAATCATCTCTTATTCTAAATCTATTGCCATCCTCATCTCTCAGTTTTTGCTTTGACCCCAAAAGCGCACCGCCATAAACACCTCCACTGAGATAAAAATTTCTTTTTCCTGTAATCGTCAACATTAATGGTACTTCCAAAAAGGTAGTCTTCAATTTATTCTTTCTATAACTGATACCATCATCAACCACCGTAAAAGGAATGGTGTCTTCAAGGATTCGGAAATCATTAGAAAATCTATATTGTTTCCAAGCAATCGTCAGTCCATATTCTAGCCCAACTCTATTTTTAACAATTGGCAACCGATGACGAATAAGATGTAAATTAATATTTAAAGAACCTCCAAAATTTTGGTCAAAATCGTCTAATTCCTCTGGCAGATTCAAAGAACCTTCGTGTAAATAAGTACTAAATCCAAGGTCTATTAAACCTACTCGAACGCCTCCCCAATTATCATTGTCCCAACCTCTATTTCCGCTAAAGTGGATATTCCAATTATGGTAGCGATTTGGTGTTTTTTTCCATCTTTTTTCAAAATCTTCATCTTTGTCTAAATCTCGGCTAGTTCGAGTGTTTTGATTTTCGTTTTCATTTTGATTTTGATTCTGATTTTGTGCAAGCAAATTAGTTGTTAAAAAGGCAAAAAGCCCTAAAAATAACAACTTCGTGAAATTCATTTTTTTAACAGTCATGTCGGTCGATTTAAAAGTTTAATAATAGTTCTTAGGAGTCAGTTTTCAGGAGTCAGGGGTCAGAAGAAAATTGCTAAAAATAAAATAAGGTATTTATTCAACTGAAGATTTAACTCATTTTTTATAGGTGTTGTTCTGACTACTGACACCTCGTTCCTGTCTCCTAATAAAGTTATAGGTGTTACCTTATCGGATAAGGTCTATTCGATTCTAAAAAGTATATTATGCTAATAAAATATGGGAATTATTGCCCTATCGTTCCTTCCTTATAGTAAGTAGGAATAAGTGCCTCTTTTAATTGAGTTACAGGAAATCTACCTAAGAAATCTTTGATAGAACGCTTCTTTTTTTGAATGGTGATACCTGCCAATTTTTCTACAGGAACATCCACTATTAAAGCATTGGTTAAATTCTTTAAACTATCTTTATTAGTAATAGAAGGTACAAAAATAGGGGCTACTTCACCAATTGATGCTAGCGTAGTTAGCTTTTTTGTAATATGCTCTTTTTGTTGTGGAACTGTCTCCATAAGCTCCGTATCAACAACTGGTAAATTTTCAACAACTACATTCGCTGGTTTAATTATCCTGATTTTGACTAATTCTTGCTTATCAAATGGTTCGTTCGACTCCTTGATAATAGTAGATGGAATCGTCGATTTCGGCACAAACTTAACAACCGCTTTTTCCAACTTAGGTTCAACAACAACTGGCAATGCTAATACTTTTTCATCCTCTTCTTTTTCTTTCTCCATATCCGCCACAACCCTACTTCCACTGCTACTGTCCTCATTTACCACTACCACCTCATCAACCTGCTTCACTCCAGCTTGATACCCCACAAAATAAGTCATCAACAAAAGTGCAATACTAGCCGCCGCCATCAACGGTCGAATCCATTTTTTAGCTAACCATACTACTTTTTCCTCCTTTAATAAAGTCGCTTTATTTTCATAAACAATGGTCGTATCTGGTTCTAAATAGACCACCTCCATCATGCCTGATAATTCTGCTTCAATAGCTGGATGCGTCGCTAAAAATCGCTCCATCTCCTCCGTCAGTTCAACAGACAGTTTCCCTTCCAAATAATCTAGGGCAAAAGCTTCGTAATTAAATTTATTAATCGTCATTTTATTGGCTTAGGCGAAGGGCGGAGGGCAGCAGATTTTGTAGGTTTCCCTACCTCCTTTGCCCTACGCCTTTCGCTACATTATATAGCTTTGTTTAATCGGTTAATCGCTTTCTGCAATTTCTTACGTCCTCTAAACAAATAAACTTTTACTTGCGAAATAGACAATTCAGAAATTTGCGCCATCTCCTCATAAGTGTATCCTTCATAATCCCTCAATAAAATCAAGGATTTTTGAATATCACTCAATTCGGCTAACCCTTTTTCTATCAATTCTTTAGTTTCCATTTGTGTTTGAAAATCTCTTTCGATTCTTTCTGGTGCATTTTCGTAATTACCCACAAATTTCTGTTTCCTAGTCAAGTCTATCATATCGTGATAAGCAATGGTAAAAGCATAAGATTTAGCTTTAGCAGCCATTACTTTTTCTCGATTTTTCCACAATTTTTCAAATGTATTCTGCACAATATCATCCGCATCCGCTCGATTGGCTATTTGCTTTAGCACAAATCGGAATATGCCATCGGCATGTTCTTTTACGCATTGATTATATTCGTTAACAGTCACTTCGTTGGTTGTCTTTTAGTCGGATGATTTCTTAATTAATTGAAAATATAAATTTTTACATTTTTGATTAATTTCGGTGCTAAGACGTTTGAGGCTTATAAAAAGTTACAGGGGGTAAAAAAATATTTTTTTAAATATTAAAATCACGCCTCAATATTCTATGTAACTAATTGATTATCAAAATCATAAATCCAATAAAA
>CAYMSC010000338.1:0-7449 GCA_964392805.1 uncultured Saprospiraceae bacterium | reverse complement strand
CCTGCTGTATTACTAACACCTAATTTACGCATAATATTCTTGCGATGTACAGAAACAGTTTGGTCACTAATAAACAATTCTTTTCCTATTTGTTTATTGCTCAAAGCCTGGCTGATCAGTCGTAAGATTTCCAATTCTCTTTTGGTTAACTTATGTTTTCTAATAAAAGAATCATCAAATCTAACGTTCTCTTTTTTCGGCATCCCTTGGCTATCAAAGTCTATCCCTTTTCCAATATATGTTTCTCCTGACAATATAGCTTCTACCGCTGTAAATAATTCATTTTTGCCATACATCTTCAAAATATACCCTTTACAGCCTCCTTTGATTGCAGCTTTTACAATTTTTCCTTCATTGTACATCGTTACGACAACTACTTTAATTTCTTTATTCCAAGCTCTTATCTCTTCTAAAACTGCTAATCCGTCTTTACCTGGCATATTTAAGTCCAAAAAGACAATATGCGGTTTATTCATTTTAACTAAGCGGACTACCTCTTGCCCCGAAGTCGCAACACCAACTATCTGAAAATTAAATTCCTCTGACTCGCATAAAACTCGTTTCAAACCATCTAAGAATAGATTATGGTCGTCCGCGATTATTATTCTAATCATATCGCTCATGGATTACTTTTTTGTTCGGGGATTACTATAATTACTATTTTTCTAAAGTCTTCTTACCCTGCCTAATCTTAGACAAGTATCATTCCAAATCTACTATAAAAGGGGTACTTTTTTAAAAATACAAATTAAAAGTCACTCAAAATCAATGAGTTAATAAGATTAAAAAAACATATATTTATTTAAAATAATTAATTCAAAGGAATAAATAATTTAATCGAAGTCCCCGTCCCTTCTGTTATTTCTATTTCTATTTGCCCATTTAAAGACTCTAATCTTTCTTCTACACTTCTTAAAACAGGTGTTTGCTTTCCCCCTTTACCATTATCGCTCACAAATAGTTGAAGCCTATTTTTTATCATTTCCAATTCAACTTGGATAATAGAAGCTTCTGAATGTTTAAGTATATTCGTCAGTAATTCTTGTGTCATTCGATAAAGGTGTGCTTTGATTTTTATTGACACTTCATTGTATTCTAATAAATTATATACTACAAAATTCATTTTAATGTTTCCTAAATTGAATTGCCGTTTCCATTGTTCAAAACAATTGCGAACTGCTATTTCAGTAGAAAAGCCATTAATTAATTCATTATCAATAATTTGTCTAAACTCTTGTTGGGTGTGTTCCAGTAGTGATAGTGCTTCGGCGTGCCTCTCTTGATTGTGAGGTTGGATGGTATCGACGATTAATCTAAGTGTAGAGAGGGAATTTCCAATGCCGTCATGCCAATCTTTTGCAATTCTGGCTCGTTCTTGGTCTCGTCCTTCCAAGTTGGATTTGATTATTTTAATTTCCTGAATTTCTTCTAATTCCTGTAAATTTTCTGTTAATCTGGTTACTTGTTTTTTTTGTTGTAAAAACAAAAAAACAAACAAGATTAAAATCAGCAACAACAAAAAAATGATACTAATCATTAGTACTTTTTTGCATAAAGTTGTAGCACAACTTTTAATTCTGTAACATCATATGGCACAGAATATTCAATAAATCGGTAATGGAATAAAAATTAATAGGGGATAATATAATGCAAAGATAAGAATATCTGCGAAACGTAAAAAAATAAATCTACATTAGTATAGAGCGTCAGATTGAAAATTGATATTGAAAAGAGGTCAGAAGTCAGACCGAAAAATTACATTTTTCTGTCAGAAGTCAGACTTACCTTCTGTAAATTGCTGACTATTAGATTTTTAGACGAAAGTCATCTGATTTCTGACAGCCTATGAAATAGACGGTCTGACTTCTGACTTCTGACTTCTAATCTTTTTATCATTTTTTTAACTGATTGCCTATATAATAAAAAATAGTCGCTTTATCAGCTAATTTCCTAGTTTACTTATTAGTTAAAGGTGCATATTCGCATTTACAGGAGTAACCCCGTCACAATCACAATATTCAAACTGAAAATCACCATTTCTCATATTAGCAATTAGTCTATGTCTAGGTCCCGGCGTATCCGCATTCCCTGTCTCAAACCCAGCATCCCCTTCATACATACAAACCATTTTACCATCTTTCAATTGTAAAACGGGAAGGATATAAATAGGTTCGATTTCTCTTAATAATTGAGCAGCCTCTGCCGCTTTTTTACATTTTCGAATTCGTTGTACACTAATATAGGTAGGCGGCATCATTGCCAATTCTCCAGCATGTACTTTATCTAATGCCTTTTGTGGGTTTATCCAAAGGTGTTTTTTTATCTCACTATCATCCACCGTTACTTTCAAATTTTTTCCACTCACATCTGCAAAGAAAAACCACGTGGCATATCGTCTAGGTTCAACCACAGGTGTTGTCCAATGACTAAAAAACCGTAAGCTATCAAGATTTATGTCCACGTTCGCCTCCTCTTTCGTTTCTCTCACTGCTGCCAATTTAGCTGCTTCCAAACTATCTTTTCCTGTTGCTATTTCTTCTGGTTCAATTTTCCCTCCCGGAAAAACCCATAATCCACCAGCAAATTTTAATGCCTTATTTCTTTTTAATAATAAGACTTCAATGCCATCTGAAGTATCTCGGGCAAGCATGATAGTCGCTGCTGATTTGATAACTACACTCATTTTTTTTGGTCAGTACACGGTGTACGGTTGACGGTACACGGCGTTGGATATTAAAATCGAAATCGGGTTAACATATAAACTATGCTAACCCGACTATTTAGAAATTATACAATTTTTCAAACATACAATTATTACAATCTTTTAGCTTACTTTCTCTGCTACTCTAGCTTGATATTGCTTAACGGTATTTCTACCCAATTGCCACATATGTACCTCATCTGGACCATCAGCTAAACGTAAAGTTCTCGAACCTGCATACATTGCTGCCAATGGAGTATCTTGACTAACCCCCATGCCTCCATGAATTTGAATCGCTCTATCAATAATCGTACAAGCCATAGTAGGCGCAACAATTTTAATCATAGCAATTAAATCCTTAGCACCTTTTACCCCTTCTTTATCTATTCTATCAGCAGCAGAAAGGGTCAATAATCTAGCTTGTTCTAATTCACATCTAGACCTTGCAATTTCTTGTCGGATACTACTATAATCCTTGATGTATCGGCCAAAAGTCTGTCGCTCTGTTACTCGCTTACACATTAAGTCTAAAGCTCGTTGTGCAACTCCACATAAACGCATACAGTGGTGAATTCTTCCTGGACCTAAACGTCCTTGTGCAATCTCAAAACCTCTACCCTCTCCTAATAATAAATTACTAGCTGGTACTCTAACATTAATTAAATCAATCTCTGCGTGACCGTGTGGTGCATCAACATTTCCAAACACCTGCATCGGTCGTATAATATTAACACCAGGATTATCCGCTTCTACTAAAATCATACTTTGTTGCGTATGTCGAGAAGCCTCAGGGTCTGTTTTTCCCATTACGATAAAGAACTTACATCTTTTATCTAATGCGCCAGATGACCACCATTTTCTACCATTAATCACATATTCGTCCCCATCTCTCACGATAGACGTTTCAATATTTGTCGCATCAGAAGAAGCCACTCTTGGCTCGGTCATCAAGAATGCTGAACGAATCTCCCCATTCATCAATGGCTTCAACCATTTATTTTTTTGTGCATCATCGCCATATTTTGCCAACACTTCCATATTACCAGTATCTGGTGCGCTACAGTTAAATACTTCCGAAGCCCAAGACACGCTACCCATGATTTCTGCTAATGGGGCATATTCTAAATTCGTTAACCCTGGACTTAATGCACCATAATCTTCTGGCAAGAATAAATTCCATAAACCTTCTGCTCTAGCCAATTCTTTTAATTTATCTAAACCCGGCCAAACATCCCAAAGCTTATCGCCTTGAGAATATTTATAATATTCTTTTTCTACAGGAATAATGTGTTCATCCATAAATCGTTGGACGCGTTCCTGTAATTTTAGTGATTTCTTAGTAAACTGAAAATTCATATCTTTTTTTTGAGAAGTCAGAAGTCAGACCGTTCCGATGAATCGGAACTGTCAGAAGTCAGACTGAGTTAGGCAAAACCTTAATTATTATTGAAAATATTGAAATTATTACCACCTATTTTTGCTCATTCATAAAGCGTAGTAAT
This sequence comes from uncultured Saprospiraceae bacterium, assembly GCA_964392805.1. Classification (GTDB taxonomy): domain Bacteria; phylum Bacteroidota; class Bacteroidia; order Chitinophagales; family Saprospiraceae; genus JAFMDF01. Next base: position 3,246 of record CAYMSC010000338.1, on the reverse strand, counting down.
ATCCTATTGAAAAGTCTGACTTCTGACAGTCCGTAAGGACGGTCTGACTTCTGACTTCTCTTCAATTATGCGTAGGTATTTAATAATTCTTGTTGTTCTTTAATAGCTGCGGTAAATTCTTCTTTTAATCGCTTCACCAATGCTGCCACGGGCATACTATCTTTAATCGTCGCAACCCCCTGCCCTGCGGACCAAATTGTTTTCCATGCTTTGGCTTCTGCTTTTGCCGCATCTAATTCTTCCCCAAAATCAACCTTCCCTTTTAAGGACCACATTTCTTTGGTTATCCCCATTGCCTCCAAACTTGGGCGGAGGAAATTAGCATTGATTCCAGAAACGGCCGCTGTATAGACAATATCTTTTGTGCCTGCCTCAATAATCATATTTCGATAGCCTTCGTCTGCTTCACTTTCTGCTACATTGATAAAACGAGTCCCCATATAGGCCAAATCTGCCCCAATTTGCATAGCCGAAGCAATGTCCCGACCTGTACTCATACAACCACTTAATAAGATTGTCCCATCAAAAATATTTCGTACTTCTTGCACGAAGGGCATTGGGTGTAATGTCCCCGCATGACCACCTGCTCCTGCTGCTACACAAATCAATCCGTCTACTCCTGCATTGGCTGCTTTATAAGCATGACGTATATTAATGACATCATGAAAAACCAAACCTCCATAGCTGTGAACTGCTTCTATCACCTCATGAACAGCCCCTAAAGAAGTGATTACAAGCGGCACTTTATGCTTCACAACCACCTCTAAATCTGCCTTTAACCTAGGATTGGTGTGATGTACAATTAAGTTAACACCATAAGGTGCGGCAGGTTTACCATTTGCTTGCGTGTAACCATCTAAAGCCGTCTCGATTTCCGTTAACCATTGGTCAAACCCTTCCGTCGTCCGATTATTTAAAGCGGGAAAAGTACCTACGATTCCAGATTTACAAGTTTCAATCACTAGCTTTGGGCCAGAGATTAAAAACATCGGTGCCGCTACTGCTGGTAGCGACAGGTCTTTCATGAATGGGTGTTTATTGGTCATATAATTTTCAATTTAAAATTTTCAATGCTCAATTTTCAAATGGTCCTCTCGGAGGTTATTCTAAAATACCCCTCACCTCTTTCAATTTCATCACCATCTGTTCGGCTTTTGTTTCAATCCAATGTTGGTGTTCTTCCATTGCTTGCAATCGCAATTCCTCCGTTACAAAACCTTCGGTTACCATTTTTTTCCCAACTCCTTTAGCTACCTCAATCCAAATCCCTGCTTTGTGCAAAAAATTAGCTGCTCCTTTATTATAAATTTCATTAGCTGAAATTATTTCAATTTGTGTTAAACCTGCTTTTTCAAAATAATCGGGCAACTCTTCTGCAATCGCATTATTCAACCCCATATTACTTCGCCAATCCAAAAAACCTTGATAAAATAATTGCATGCTTTTAGGTGGAGCAGAATTCCAAGCTAAGGCTTCATGATTATAGTCTAGAATGGAAATTTGACCAGTCGGTTTTAGCCAAGTTTTCATTTTCAATAATGCAGCTTGTGGATTATCCAACCATTGCAATACTCTAGCAGATACAATTAAATCAAATTTTTCTTTTGGCTCATACTCAAATATAGGGGCAACAATAAATTCTAAATTATCTGGAAAATCAAAAAGGGCTTTCCCTTCTTCGATTAAATCTTTACTCCTATCAATACCAATCACTTGTCCCCTTTCCCCTACTCTTTTAGCAATACCTAATGTAATGGCTCCAGTTCCACAGCCTACGTCTAAAACCCTCATTCCCTTTTTTAGAACTGGTACTAAAGTCGAAAAGTCTTTTTCGAGACTGCGATTATTTAATACTGGTGCAGAACTTTTATGGGTTACTTTCTTCATTTTCTAAATTTTAATCTTTGTTAAAAAATAGAAAAGTAAAGCTTGTTTGTTTTGGATGCTCTATTATAATTGCTTGAATTACGATTTGTAAACGGCTGGTTGACTTCAGTCAACCTGTATTTTAGTTAAACAGGTTGACTAAAGTCAACCAACCTATTTGGCCTAGCACCGCTCAGAGAGCCGTATTACTTATGCTTCTAGTACAATTCTATATCTTGGTTTACCATTCCGCAATTTCTCAAATGCCTCATTGATATCGCCCATTTGATAATGTTCGGTCATTGGCTTTAATTGATGTCTTGCGGCAAATTTCAACATTTCTTTTATTTGAAAAGGGCTACCTGTTGGTGAAGCTGTAATCGACTTTTGTTTACCCATCAAATGCCCTACTCTAGCCGAAACTTTTGGCGCCACCCCCACAATGTGCAGAATACCTTTACTCTTCAAAGCGCCCAAATAACTTCCCCATTCCAATTCCACATTTACGGTATCTAAAACCATGTCCATACTACCTCTTAATTTTTTCAAACTATCCTTATCATGGGTACTGACAAAATTATGCGCCCCTAATTTTCGAGCTTCTTCCTCCTTTTCTGGACTGGTCGAAAAAGCCGTTACTTCACAGCCCCAAGCCTTTAAAAAGGATAATGCCATGTGTCCTAAACCACCAATGCCTACGACTCCAACATGACTCAAAGGGCTAATCTTATGCTGCATCAAAGGGCTAAAAACGGTAATCCCTCCACAAAATAAAGGACCCGCAGATTTTAAATCTACGCCATCAGGAATCGGAACTGCCCATTGAGCTTGTACCCTTAATTTATCCGCAAATCCACCATGCCTACCTCCAATGGTTGGTTGTGCTCGATTACACATTTGCTGGTTACCCGTCATACAATCATCACAAGTCGAGCAAGATTTCGCCGTCCAACCAACGCCTACTTTTTGTCCCACTTTTAAATGCCGTACTCCTGCCCCTACTGCCGTAATCTCCCCTACTGCTTCATGCCCAGGCACAAATGGGTAAACGGTACTTCGCCATTCATTATCCAACATACTCATATCACTATGACAAAGTCCACAATACAAAACTTTTACATCTACTTCGTTATTTTTTAAAGCGCCCAATTCGTATTGAAAAGGTTTTAATTCTCCTTTAGCTTCTTTAGCTGCGTAAGCGTTTACTAGCATAATTGTATTTGTTTTAACCTTTGGAGGGTTTGGAACCCTCCAAGGGTTTTACGAAAATTTATGGTTGAATAATAATCTTTCCCAACACTTTTCTATCCATCATATCAATCAAAGCTTGTCTAGAATCTTCCAAAGAATATACTTGGTGGATGTATGGCTTCAATTTGC
>CAYMSC010000337.1:0-7456 GCA_964392805.1 uncultured Saprospiraceae bacterium | reverse complement strand
GGGAAAGAGAATGCAGGAAATCGAGATTATATTTTACAATATCAGTTAGCGGGTAAAGCAATCAACTCCGGATTAATCTTACACGAAGGCGAAAAAGAGAACTTCTTTTTGTTAATGGTACAACCACCAAAGAAAGTTAAAACGGAAGAAATTGCACCAAGAGAATACATTTTTGTGATAGACGTATCTGGTTCAATGGGCGGCTTTCCATTAGATATTTCTAAAAAATTGTTGCGAAATTTAATTATTAATTTAAGAACAACCGACCGATTTAATGTGCTATTATTTGCAGGTACCTCCGCTATGTTAGCAGAAGAATCATTGGCGGCAACCGAAGAAAATATCCAGTTAGCCATGAATGTGATTGATAACCAACGTGGCGGCGGCGGTACTCGATTATTGCCAGCTTTGAAAAAAGGCTTTGCTTTTCCACGATGTGAAGATAACTTGTCTCGTTCTTTTGTCGTCGTCACCGACGGATATATCAGCGTAGAACCCGAAGTATTTGATTTAATAAGAAATAATTTAGACCAAAGCAATTTATTTTCTTTTGGTATCGGAAGCGGTATCAATCGACACTTAATCGAAGGAATGGCACATGTAGGCATGGGCGAACCTTTAGTGATTACGAAACCAGAAGGGGCAGACGAGCAAGCAGAAAAATTTCGTCGATATATCAATAGTCCAGTATTAACCAATGTAAAAGCAGACTTCGGCTCTTTTGAAACCTATGACATCAATCCAGTATCTATTCCTGATGTAATGGCAGAGCGACCGATTATTTTATTCGGAAAATGGAAAGGGAATCCCAAAGGAAAAATAACTATCAAAGGAACAACGGGAACGGGGACTTATGAAAAAGTAGTGGATGTAGCAACGGTTAATGCTTCTACCAAAAATGATGGGTTAAAATATTTATGGGCAAGAGAAAAGATTAAATTGTTAGACGATTACAATCAATTGAGACAAACCGATGAAAGAATTAAAGAAGTGACCCAATTAGGCTTAGATTATAACTTGATGACTGCCTATACTTCTTTTATCGCCATAGATAATGAAATCGTTAAAGATGGCGGGCAATTAAAAACGGTTAAGCAACCATTGCCAATGCCAGCAGGGGTTTCCAATTCAGCAGTTGGATTTGATGCGGGAAGTATCCGAAAAGTGGTTAGAAAAAAGAGAAAGCCTGCTAGTGCTAAAAAAGCATTTAGTATGGATGTTAAAGTTGGAAAGTTGACGGCAACACAACGAGCCTTATTAGAAAAAACGATTAAGCAAGAGATGGATAAATTGTCTTTAGTACAGAAAATAGGCTTAGTGTCTCAATTTAAGGGTAAGATTCAATTAGAAATTACGATAGGTAAAAAAGGACAGGTGAAAGCTGCTTATTTAATTAAAAATGGGGCAAAAACCTTGATATCTAAGAAGCCTTTAGAATTATTGAAAAAGTGGAATTTTGCGGAGTTAGGATTGACCGAGACCTTAGTTTTTGATTTGCTAATTCAGCATAGTTAAAAGATTTATTAAAATAAGAATAGGTTGTACGGATTAGGCGGATTTAAAACGGATTTTCACTGTATTTTAATCTGTAAAAATCCGCCTAATCCGTTATATCCGTACAATCTATAAAATTTATCGGTATACTATACAAAATAAATAAAATGATACCATTAAAATCAATTTCCCATATATTCAGTCTTTGCCTAATCGTACTTGTTAGTTCATTTGCAAAAGTTGAAAACAAAACCGATTTACCAAAATCAGCTACCCATCAAAACACCAAAAATCCAAAAAGAAAAAGCATCACCTTCATCATGGGAGAAGATGAAAAAAGCAAAAATCAATACTATGCAGAAGCTGCCAATTTTTATCGCTATAATGAGCAAGAACGAACAGATGAAGTCATAGATACTTGTCGGTCCTTATGGTCCATTAAAACTTTTTTAGAGGACCATCGACCAACAAATGGCTTACCGTGGGGAGCTATAAATATAGTTGTCCATAGCAATGAATGGACGGGTTTAAGCATGCCAGTTTTTCCAAATGGGGAACGAATAAATAGCGCTGTATTAATGGATGCCCATATAAATAATCAATTTATTCCAATACCGTCAGAAGTAGCCGATGGACAAACAAGAATTGATTTTAAATCATGTGGATTAGGACGTAATGAGTTGTTAGTGAATGCTTTGCAAGAATTGTTTTTGAATGATGAATGTGCAGGAACAAGCCCAAAAGTAACTGCTTCCCCTTATTTCTTATTTTATGAATCAGCAAAATATAAAGGCATTCCAACGAGTACTAAAAAATCAAAAGCGGAAGTATGGTATGCTTTTTATAAAACAGGCTATCGAGAAGGAGATATAAAATTGAGCAGACAATTAAGTAAAAGATACCCCAATGCAACAGTTAATTGGCGGAAAGCATTAAAACATAAAAGTAGTGAAGATAGTGCGTCTTTGTTTCACTATAATTTTACCATTCCCATTGAGTGGACCGTAACTTATGAAACGGAGGCAGACCGACCTAATTTAGTCACCAAAGAAAGTCAACAAAAATGGTTAGCCAACCAATCAGAGTTACAGGCAGAATTGGCAGCCTATGGTATTGAAATGGATAAATTTAGATGGCAATTTGAAGAAATAGACTATACTTTTGAAGATGGGATAGTAGAACCTGCGATAGAGGTAAAAGGACTTTGTACGGTGGTTTGTATTCTTCAGAATATCGATGCTAGTATATAACCGTAGCTCGAAGAACGAGTCCGAGCACAGGTGAAAAAGTAATAAAAATTCGTTGTCCTTAAATTATCCGTTGTATTTTTTTTCTTTATACAACGGATAATTTAAGGACAACGGATTAAATATTTTATAATGAATCTATTCGGGTTTTAAAAGTCTACTGAAAGCAATTATTCCTTATGGCTTGTTCTTCCTTGGAAACAATTTGGCAACAGATTCATAATTTAAATCCATAAAAGTCCTACTGGCTGGTTTTATCCCTAAAAATCCAACGCCATTACCAGAAGCATCCTTGATAGAATTGCAGGAACATCATATTCCGCCTGTGAAGTCGAAGGCTTTTTATGAAAGTGAGGAGTGGCGGGAGTGGATGAAGCGGTTTGAAGTTGAATAGGGTAGTTGGTAGTACTCGAAATCATAAATCTGAAATCATACATTATCAATCATAAATCCATCTAATATTATTTCTACATGGATTTATGATTTCAGATTTATGAACTATGATTTATGATTTTTTAGCTCTATCCATTCCCTTAAAACAAGGTCCCAGCCCGAGTAGGCGGCACTATCCCCAAATGCTGATAAGCTTTTTCGGTCACCGACCGACCACGAGGAGTCCGTTGAATGAAGCCTTCCATAATCAAAAAGGGTTCGTGGACTTCTTCGATAGTACCTGCTTCTTCCGCTACCGCTGTTGCAATAGTCGTTAAACCAACAGGACCACCTTTGAATTTTTCGATAATGGTCATCAAAATTTTATTATCCATTTCGTCTAGTCCACTAGCATCGACATTTAGTGCTTCCAAGCCATATTGGGCAATGGCGACATCAATTGTTCCATTTCCTTTAATTTGGGCAAAATCTCTAATTCTACGTAGTAAGGCATTGGCAATTCTCGGTGTTCCTCGGCTTCTACTTGCAATTTCATAAGCACCATCATCCGTAATCGGAACGCCTAAAATACTAGCTGACCGCTTAATAATATTCAATAAGGTTTTGACATCGTAATAATCTAAGTGGCAAGTAATTCCAAAACGAGCCCGCATTGGTGCAGTCAATAAACCCATTCGAGTTGTTGCACCAACGAGCGTAAAAGGGTTGAGGGCAATTTGAATACTCCGAGCATTCGGACCACTATCAATCATAATATCAATCCGGTAATCCTCCATAGCGGAGTATAAATATTCTTCTACAACATTATTCAGTCGATGAATTTCATCAATAAATAGGACATCTCCTTCGTCCAAATTGGTTAACAAACCAGCCAAATCACCCGGTTTTTCCAAAACAGGTCCAGAAGTCATTTTTAGTTCAGCCCCTAATTCATTAGAAATAATATGAGATAAGGTTGTTTTTCCCAATCCCGGAGGTCCATGCAAAACCACATGGTCCAAGGCTTCCCCTCTTTGCACGGCAGCTTGTATAAAGACTTGCAAATTCTCCACTATTTTAGGCTGTCCACTAAAATCTTCCAATGATTTAGGACGTAAAGCCCTTTCAAACTGCTGTTCTTCGCCTGTATGATTTTCGCCTGATGGGTCGAGGTTTGGATTTTGCATTAAAGACGGTTGATGGTTGGTGGTTGACGGTTGATGGTCAACTACAACATTTAAAAACTTTTGATGAAACGCAAATTTAACATAATTAAACTAGCGATTCAAACCATTTAGAAGTCGAATTTGCTCAATTTTAAAGTGATAAATATCTGTGTCCCTAATAATTTGCGGTAGAAATATTTCCCACAGATTATTAAAGGGACACGGATTTAAGATTTTCAAACAGATGTTAAATTTACACATTTTATTTTAAAATAAAAAATGTGACACAAAAAATATTTTAAAATAAATTCGTTTCTTTATTTTACGAAAACAGTACTTTTATCATTGAAAATGAGGGAATTAATACAATGAATTCTTTAAAGACCATACAACAAAAAAACTTCTACGACGTATTAGTTGTTAAGTATTTAAAATCCACTTGCAATTAACAATAGTACTGCCAAAACTGTCAATTGATAGTTAAGCAGTTTGATAGGAATGATGAAAAAATAAATTTACCCTTTAAAAAATATAAGTTGCTGTTTACCAGTATTTTTAAATTTTAGATTTATAATTTTAAATTTCCCATAGCTGACTTCTAAAAAAATATGCAATTTTTATATCCGACATTTTTATGGGCATTATTGGCCCTAGCTATACCGATTATTATTCACTTATTCTACTTTCGCCGATTTAAGAAGGTCTATTTTACGAATGTGAAATTCTTAAAAGAAGTCAAAGAAGAGACGAGTGCTCGTTCTCGCCTGAAAAATTTACTGACTTTATTAATGCGTTTATTGGCAATGGCTGCTTTGGTTTTTGCCTTTGCTCAACCGTTTATTCCTGTCGACACGGAAGTCAAGCAGGGACGGAAGTCGGTGAGTCTATTTGTGGACAACTCTTTTAGTATGAATGCTTTAAGTGAAGATGTACCCCTGATTGAAAAAGGGAAACAAAGAGCTAGAGAGATAATTAGCGCACATAGTGACGAAGACCAATTTCAGGTATTGACCAATGATTTTGAAGGGCGACACCAGCGAATGGTGAGCAAAGAAGATGCTTTGACTTTAGTAGATGAAATCAAAACAAGTCCTTCTGTGAGGTTATTGAGCAATATAGTTGCTCGACAAAAACAAGTTTTAAATGCCCCTGACGGAGATAATAATATTCAGTATTTAATTTCTGATTTTCAAAAAAATATTACAGACATTCAGAATTATGCGGATACGCTCGGAGAAGTCAATTTAGTGCCACTACAATCGGTACAAGAAAAAAACGTGAGTGTCGATTCCTGTTGGTTTGACGCGCCTGTGCAAATGGTCAACCAGACCAATAGATTAGTTATCCGAGTTCGCAATCATAGTGATGTAGCCGCTGAAAATTTACGCTTGTCTTTGCAGTATGATGGACAAGAAAAACCAGTAGGAACACTTTCTATTCCTGCCAATTCTTCCATCATTGATACGGTTAATTTGACCATACAAAGAACGGGTTGGCACGAAGCAAAATTGGCAATTACGGATTACCCCGTCCAATTTGACGACCATTATTTCTTTTCTTTTAATGTGGCAGAAGTGATTAAAGTACTATCTATTAATGAGACTAGTCCTAATAAATATTTAAACGCTGCTTTTACGGGTGTACCTTATTTTAAAATAGAGAACAAAGGAAGCCAGAGTTTAGATTATTCTCAGTTTTCAGGCTATCAAATGATTGTCTTAAATGGCTTGCGTTCCATTTCTTCTGGTTTAGCTTTTGAACTAAATCAATACACTAAAAATGGTGGGAACGTACTCGTATTTCCCGGGCGAAATGCTAATATTGATACTTATAAAGGCTTTTTAAGTGCTTTTCAAGCCAATCAATTAGTCGCATTAGAAGAACAAGAGAAAGCCGTTGGTCGAGTGAATTATGAAGAGTTTGTTTTCAAAGATGTATTCGAGAATAGACGAAGCAATTTAAAATTACCCGTGACCCAAGTCAACTATAAATTAACCACCTTAGGGAGTAGCAAAGAAGAAAAATTATTAACCTACCGAGATGGCACTTCCTTTTTAAGCAAGTATCGTTTTGATAAAGGAAATCTCTATTTATGTGCCGCACCTTTAGATTCAGATTATAGCAATTTGGTGAAAAATGGAGAGATATTTATTCCTATGCTATATAAGATGGCGATTTCAACGGCAAAATCACAGCGCATTGCCTACACCATAGGAAAAGACGATTATGTGGAAGCAGAGAATCAATTATTAACGGGCAATGAAACAGTTTATAAAGTAAAAGGCGGAGGAGAAGAATTTATACCAGAACAAACAAAAATTGGCTCTAAAATTATCTTAGGCGTATATGACCAAATAAAGACTTCTGGGTATTACGATTTATTTTTACAAGAGGGAGAAACTAAAGCTAAGTATGCCTTTAATTATGACCGAAAAGAATCTAAATTAGATTATTGGAGTGAAGCTGATTTGACGGAACAAATTGGTCCAAATGTTACTGTTTTAACGGCTAGTGCAGACACCAATTATGAGCAGTTGATAGGAGAACGCAATCAAGGAATACCTTTGTGGCGTTGGGCAGTTATTGCTGCTTTGGTCTTTTTGGGGATAGAGAGTTTGTTATTGCGATTTTGGAAGGTGTAGTAATTATTGATTATTAAATATTAATTATTTCATAGAGCTTTCAATGGTTGAATCATAATTTGACTTTTGTTAGGATTGCTTTTGGCAATTCTAACTTGAATATAAGCAATAGAAGAAGTGTCTTTTAATTGTTTAATCATTTGATGGACAGGGAATTTACTGTTTCGAGGTATAAAATCTTTGCCTTCATAGCTTTTCCCGTAAAAATCATATTCATAAGTCAGATTATAGCCAACATTAATATAGTTCGCACCGGTATAACCAATCCAAAGAAAAGTTCTTGGTTGAACGCTTTTCAATGTTGCTTTTATTTGTTTTTCTAAACGTAGCCCATATTGATTGCGTCTTTCCGAATAGCTATCTTTCCAATATTTCCAACCAAAGCAAAAAAACATAAGGGGGATTAAGAGTTTGAGTGACTGACCCAAACCATCCCAACCAAATTCCCACAAGTCATATTTTAAAGATTCTAGAAAAGTCATAGGCACTTTTCTTAGAATATCTTTATAAATAATAGGTTTTGCGACTTATTTAG
>CAYMSC010000336.1:0-7464 GCA_964392805.1 uncultured Saprospiraceae bacterium | reverse complement strand
GAATGGAAAGGTTACAATTCTCACGAAGCCATAAAAGGGTCATTATTAATTGGAACAACACTTTCTCATCCAACAGTCGTCATTAGAAAATCAATATTAGATAAGCTAGAGCTTAAATATAATCCTCCAGCACTACATGTTGAAGATTATGAGTTGTGGACTAGGCTTATTTTCAATACTCAATTTCATACAATACCTAAAATATTGTTAAAATATAGGGTGCATAATCAAAGTATTAGCACAAAAAATAAGGCAAAACAAAAAGAACTTAACGATCACGTTAAATTGGCCTACTATGAAAAAATATTTAAACGTCCCTTAAAATCTCATGAAAAAAATGCTATAATAAATTCATGGAAGAATCCTAATTCTATAGATGTATTATTTAAGTTGACAAAGACGGTTTTGCTAAAAAAGACCTTACTAAAAAAACAAGGTATTAGAGTTTTCTATTGGCATTTTTTAGCTATAATATTAAATCTAAGTAGTACCAAAGAAAAAAATGGATTAACACTAAAAAAAGTTTTTCCATATTTACTTTATAGCTATATAGGTTTTAATACCAAAAAAAAGATAGTTAAGCTCCTTATAAAATAACTGATACAACTTGTCTGTCAAATTAACAATACTTATATGTACCTACAATCGAGTTGCTATCTTAGAAGAATGCTTAGCTTCATTTGTGAACCAAACTATTAATAATCAACAATTTGAAGTAATTGTCATCAATAATAATTCTACTGACACCACACAAATAGTAGCAGAAAAATACGCTAATAACTACACTAATTTTAGTGTTGTAAAAGAATTAAATCAAGGTTTAAGTCATGCTCGAAATAGAGGCTATCAGGAAGCTGCTTCAGATTGGGTTGCCTATGTTGATGATGATGCCAAAGCGCATCCAAATTTCGTAGAGCAAGCACTTTGGACTATTAACAATCATGAATTTGATGCTTTTGGGGGAATATATCTACCTTGGTACAAATATGGAAAACCCAAATGGTTACCTAAAAATTTTGGAAGTAATAAGATAGATGAATCAAATGAAATAAAGTATGTAAATCATGACCGCATACACGGTGGTGTTATGGTAATGAAAAAAGAAGTGTTAGAAATAACTGGAGGTTTCCCTGTTAATTTTGGAATGACAGGAAATAAGATTGCCTATGGGGAAGAAACAGCACTTTTCCTCCGAATGGAACAAGAAGGTTTTATCCTAGGGTTTAATCCAACATTAAAAATAGACCATTTAGTAGCAGCATACAAATTGAATCCTATATGGCATTTAAAAGCCGCTTATGCACATGGGAGAGATGCGGGAAATATACATGCTTATAAATTTACAGCAACAGGATTAATTAAAGATATTATCTATAAAGGGTTATTTTCGTTGCCTAAATTGCTTAAAAAATTATTTTTTACCTCCACTTATTATTGGCAAAGCTTCCTAATAGATTGGCTTCTCCCAATAGCAACAAACTTAGGTATTCTCGCCAGTATGAGAAAAAAATAAAATGCCCACCCCTCAAATATCCATAATCCTACCAACCTATAATCGAGCGGAATATCTAAGCGACGCCATCAACAGTATCCTAAACCAAACTTTTGATGATTTCGAGTTATTGATTATAGATGATGGGTCTACGGATAATACCGCCTCAATCGTTGAGGGCTTTTCAGATAAGCGAATTGGCTATTTCAAATTTGCAACAAATCGGGGAGTTGTAGCAGGACGAAATCATGGAATAGGCCATGCGAAAGGAAAGTATATTGCATTAATGGATAGTGATGATATTAGTGAGCTATCAAGGTTAGCAGAGCAATTCCATTTTATGGAAAAAAATCTGGAAATTGGTATTTGTGGAACAGGGTTCACTAAATTTAATCAAGAAGACTTGGAAGTATATGCCATACCCACTGATATAGTAAGAAATATACGACCATTTGGATTATTTAGCCCCCCATTGAATCACCCTACTTGTATGATACGAAAAAGAGTGCTTCAACAATATGATATTCGCTATGTTGAAGGTTTTCGAGCAGCGGAAGATTATTATTTTATGCTGCAAATATTAAAACATACGAAGGCGCATATTATCCCAAAATCTCTTTACCAATATAGAGTTCACCAATTTAATACCTCTATCAAAGAGCGTATACAACAAATAGATAGCTGTAAAAAAGTTAGTTATCTTGCTTTTCAAGATAATTTTGGTGATGCTTTTTCTGAATCGGAACACGCTAGTATTTTTAATTTATTTAGCAATATTCCTATCCAAGCAAAAAATCACTCGGTAGTAGAAAAAACAATACGTAAGTTTTTAGAGATACTTAAAGCACATCCTACATTAAATACGCAGCCACTCACCAAAATTTTTACGCTAAATTTATTGAAATTTTATGAGCAGCAGCATTCGAGGCTTGTTGCAATTATCTACCTGCTTAAAAGTGGGGTATGGCTAAAGAATACGCCAAAAGAATTGATTGAAGGATTATTTAAGCGATTTACAATCGACAAAACTCAATAACCAAGCTATCCTTCAAATGAATATTCTACTGATAAGTACATACCAGGGTGTTTTTGGTGGAGGTGCAGCCATTGCTTGTAGCAGGCTACAAAAATCACTTATTCAATTAGGCTATGATTGTAGGTTATTAGTACTAAATAAGCAATCTACCGAAAATGCGACGCAAGTAACTCCTTTCTTTAATCAATCAACAAAAAAAGAATTACTTAAAAAAAATATACTCAAAGGTCTTCGGCATACTTTTTACGGTACTCAATATGAGCTTTTACCCAATGGACATTATCAACATTCTGCGCCTACGTCTCCTTATACTATTAGCGCACATGAGTTATATGAATGGGCCGATATTATTAACTTGCATTGGGTAAGCGGTTTTTTGGATTTTAAGTCTTTTTTTTCTGTCAAATCCAACAAACCCATCGTTTGGACGCTACATGATATGAATCCATTTACAGGGGGGTGTCATCATGCAGAAAGTTGTGAAGGGTTTAAAAAAAAATGTACTAGTTGTCCTCAAGTGGCGCAAGTCAATCAGAAGTACATTCAAAAAAATTGGAAGATAAAAAATCGAGTTGATGCTCCTTTCTTGTCGATTATTACGCCTTCCAAGTGGCTAAGGAAACAGTCTGCTGCCAGCAGTTTATTCAAACATAAAGCACATTTTGTCATTCCCTATTCTATTGATGAAAATATTTTTAAATCGCATAATGCGGCTTTTTGTAAAGCTATTTTTACTATAAATCCAGCTAAAAAAACGATATTATTTGTCAGTCATGATATTTCACAAGTTTTAAAAGGCATCCAATTTTTAATAGCCGCCATAGACAAAATAGAAGCAGATATAGAGGTTTTAGTCATTGGGAAAAAAAATGTCCACATCGCTAATAAAAATTTAATCTATTTAGGGCCCATATATGACGAACGATTAATGGCATTGGCTTATAATGCCGCCGATGTTTTTGTTATGCCTTCCTTAGAAGAAAATCTGCCCAATGTTATTATAGAATCCTTGTGTTGTGGCACCCCTGTCGTTGCTTTTGCAGTAGGAGGCATTCCAGAATTAATTGAAGTTGGGCAGAATGGTTTTTTAGCACAAAGAGGAGACACACTATCACTTAAAGAAAATATTGAAAAGGCGTTAATATATGACTGGAATAGAGAAAAAATCAGGGAAAATGCTCATGAAAAATTTGCACATCCAGTACAAGCAAAAAGGTATATTAAATTGTTTGATAATTTACTAGCATCTGATTTAAATTCCTAATTAGACCGTCAGGTTGAAAACTGATATTTGCTAATTTTTTAATTCGTTTAGAATCCGTTGTTAACTTAATCCGTTGTTAATTATTTTTTTAGCAACGGATTAAGTTAGCAACGGATTTTTCTCCCTTTTTTATCTGACGCTCTAATCACGATTGTCAGCAGTCAAACTAATATCAATATCCCGTCGATTAGTTCTATTTTAAAAGGTCTATGAATCTAAAAAACATCCAATTAAAAATTAAATCTTCCATCTCCATCTTTTTAAAGAAATTAGGTTACTCGATTAGTAGCGTTGATTTGTCGATGGAAGGTTGTTTTAAAAGGTGTATTAATCGAGGTGTGAAAATAAATGGAGTAATTGATGTAGGGGCAGCAGTAGGAAATTGGAGTAAAATGGCTTTAAAATATCTACCCCAAACACAGTATTTACTCATAGAAGCACAGCTAGCACATCAACCGGCTCTTGAGGCTTTAAAAAAAAAGCATGCTAATATTCATTTTATAACAGCCGCCGCAGGGAATAGATTGGGAAAGGTTTATTTTGACAATAAAAATTTATTAGGTGGCCAAGTCTTAGAAAAACCTGTTCCTAGTGATTGTATAGAAGTGCCTGTTACCACCATTGATGCAGCAATAAAAAAATCAGGTCTACCCCCACCCTATCTAATCAAGCTAGATACGCATGGTTATGAAGTACCTATATTAGAAGGAGCTTCTGAGGCCCTTAAACACACAAATTTATTAATTATTGAGGCTTATAATTACCAAATCACCAAAGATAGCCTTCGCTTCTTTGAGCTTTGTCAGTATATGTCAACACTTGGTTTTTCTCCGATAGAATTAGCCGATTGTATGCTTAGACCACATGATAATTCGTTATGGCAAATGGATATATTTTTCATCCCTTCTAATAGTAAAATCTTTGAGCATAGCGGCTATAAATAAGTCAACAGAACGCAGGGTAAACAAAAAATCACCCAAAATATCCATCATCACCCCTTCCTTAAATCAAGGGAAATACTTAGAACAAACCATCCTTTCTGTTCTCTCTCAAGATTATCCTAATTTAGAATATATTATCATAGATGGAGGGTCAACAGATAACTCTCTGGAAATTATCAAAAAGTATGAAACCAAGCTTCATTTTTGGGTATCAGAGCCAGATAATGGGCTGTATGATGCGCTTCAAAAGGGGTTTGATAAGAGTACAGGAGAAATAATGGGGTGGCTAAATTCCGATGACCTCTATCATCCTAATGCCTTAAATATAGTGGGGCATCTCTTCCAGCATTTCTCAGCAATAAAATGGTTGACAGGAGCACCGACCATTTATGATGAATTAGGTAGAGTCACCAAGGTGGATAGCCCTTTGCGTTGGAGTAAGTATATGTACTACAATTCTCCTAAATGGTCGATTCAACAGGAATCTACTTTTTGGCACCGAGACCTATGGGAAAAAAGCGGAGCAAAATTAAATACAAATTTGCGCTATGCTGGCGATTATGATTTATTCTTGCGTTTTTTTCGTCATGAAAAGTTATATTCCATATCTACTTTAATTGGCGGTTTTAGAGAAAGAGCTACCCAACAACTTACACTGGAAGGATTGGCAGATTATTATGCAGAATCAAAATCTGTGCTTTCAGCAGCAAAAAAGCATTTTTCCATCAAGGATCAACTATTTTCGAAACTTGTTTTTTTTGATAAACTATTGGTAATCGTCCCCAGTTTAAGAAGACTATATTTTTGGTCAAAGATAGACCAAACACTTTTTCATTTTCCAAAGCGTATAACCTTCAATCGCATTAAACAGCAATTTGAAATAAATGATTAGGGTATGGAGGTGTAGAGGTACACAGGTTGACTTGTCCTGAAAAAACTTTACAGGTAAGGAATAAAACTGAAATAGCTTTACAGCAACAAATATAGTCCTAAAATGACTTTACAGTCAATCTATTATTTTACTCTCATTGTCTTTATACCTTTGTGCCTCTATACCTCTATACCTCTATACCTTTGTACCTCTATACCCTTAATTAAAATAATGAACAAACCTTTAATCTCTATAATAACGCCCGTCTTCAATGGAATCGCTACTATAGAGGCCTGTATGGAATCTGTAAGCAATCAGACTTATGGCAACAAAGAACATTGGATAGTAGATGGTGGCTCAACAGATGGGACGGTAAAAATCTTAAAAAAATGGGCTAAAAAATATACGCATATCCACTATATCAGCGAAAAAGATAAAGGGCTTTATCATGCCATGAATAAAGGAATAATCGCTAGTAAAGGAGAGTGGTTACATTTTATGGGAGGGGATGATATATTGGCGGATAAGGAAGTATTAGAACAGGTTCGTTTATCTATTGACGCTCGTTCGGAATTGTTATTAGGTAAGGTCGCATTAAAAAATTCCAATTATACAAATTTATTAGTGCCTGTTACTTCTTGGAAGTTTTTTCTATTTAACTCGATTAATCATCAGGGTTGTTTCTACAAAAGAAGTATTTTTAGTCGCTTTATGTATGATGAATCAAAAAAAATTGCTTCAGATTATAAGATGAATTTATCTATATTAACTAACAATATTCCTTACAAAAAAATAAATGTTACCACTTGTGTCTATAATGTACTTGGTCTGAGTGGACGTGAGATTTTTAGTCACCTTAAAGAAATGAACCAAGTTCGACTTGAATTATTGCCAAAAGCTCAGGCACTTCTATTTAATAGTATAGCCAGCACCACCTTTTATGGGATGCAAATTTTGAAGCAAATTTTCCCAACCACTCTTACCAAGAAAATAGCATTTTTCTTTAAATCTTATCAGCAGAAGCAGCCTGTATCTCTTCATGAAACAACAGTTAAAGAAAACTCAAAAGAATTGCACACAAAACACTTTCTTTAAAATATCTTGCTAATATTATCAACCTCACACCCACACAGCAAAAATAGTTTTACCTCGGTGAGCAATCGTTTGTTGCTGCCAAGTTTTCTTTTTTCGACTATCAAAAATCAGTAAAAAGCCAGTAGATAGACTATGGATGGATAAATAATCAGCTAGTTGGTCCAGTCCATTTTTGTGTGCTTTTTGACCATACCATTGTTTTAGTTCAAGGATATATCTATGTTGAAAATAAGTAACAATAACATCCAATCGTTTTTCTTGAGATACTTGAACTTCTTTAAAAGAATAGCCCTGTCCATTTAATATAGGAGCGAGAAAGGCAAGAAAAATTAATCGACCTTGTTCTTCTAAAAAATGGGCTTGTTTGTCGCTATATTGTTCTTTCATTACTTGCTGAAATTTCAGCAAAACGGCTTTCATATTGAGTTCGTTCTGGTCCAATAAAAAATGACCTGCATAGTTTGGTAAGCGATGCCCACCAACCAATGATTTGACCGTCATATAATTATAAATCCGTTGTTCGTAAATCCGATTATGTATTTTAAGCCGTCCATTCGCTTTGAATAAACCATACATTCGGCCTAAATTAATTAAAGGTTCATCTGGATTAAAAGGAATGGCTTCCCCATCAATAATGGTGCGATAAACTAGTTGGTATAAGGCAGGATTGTTCTCTAAGTTTTTAATAAGACTATCAAAATTGGTGTTGCTTTCTTTTAATAAAAGTTGAACGGCATGTTCTATATCGGCAAGCGACCAAGTTTT
>CAYMSC010000335.1:0-7492 GCA_964392805.1 uncultured Saprospiraceae bacterium | reverse complement strand
ATTTATTGACTTTCAATTTATGTTGTTCCAATCGTGAATCGTTTACCGTGAACAAATAGCCAAAATGGTAATTATTTAACACTAAGCACCTACTCATAAAACTAACCAAAATGAATATTGATTTTCCTCAATACTTTGATAGCAATCCAAATTTTGAGAGCCTTATGTTAGGGTCGGAGAAATTTGTGGAATATGCTCACCAATTAGATTCTATCAAAAATGTACAGTTAAATATCAATCAAACTTTTCTTGTTTATGTGCTTTATGGCCAAGCCCAATTTGTAACGCCTAATAAAACCACTTTTGCCAACGAAGGAAATGCTGTATTGGTTAGAAAAGGGGCTTACATCATGTCAGAAAGTTTATCAGAGACTAATAATCAATTTCAAGCATTTTTATTTTTTATTTCTGACCAAATGGTTATTGATTTCTTTGCAGAAAATCAATTAGAGCTTGTACCTTCTACAAGTAATCAAGAAGAAAATGCAACGGTCCCTATATTATTAAATCCTTCTTTTCAAGCTTATCTAATTGGTATTCGAATGCTTTTAGATGAAGCAAAAAAACAAACTAATCAAGTAGGGTTTATTAAATTAAAAGCCAAAGAATTACTTTATCATCTAGTGAATACTGCTTCTAAAAAGGAGGTTATTAATGCTTTTTCATATAGCTATCCAGGCGATTTTATCCGACTTAAAAAAGTAGTGGAGACTAATTATATTCAGCCTTTAGGTATTGTTGATTTGGCGTTTTTATGTGAAATGAGTTTAGCAACTTTTAAAGCAAAGTTCAAGGAAATTTATAAGACAACTCCTGCCAAATGGATTAAAGAAAAACGACTTATAAAAGCCAAAGAACTACTAAATAATACGGACTTTGATAATACAGAGATTGCTAAATACGTAGGTTTTTCTAATACAGACAATTTTATCAATGCTTATAAAGCTAAGTACAAAACCAATCCTGTTACTAACAATACTTAATTTCTTTCGCTCCATTGATATTTTATCTTCCCTAATTACAATTTCTCGTATCTTTGTGGTATGAATTCGACAGCGGTAAAAATAGATATTAGACGACTTTCTAAAACAGAAATCTTAGAATGGTTTTTGGAGATGGGCGAAAAGAAATTTCGTGCTAAACAGGTCTATGAATGGCTATGGGAAAAAAGTGCCAGTTCTTTCCAAGAAATGACCAATTTATCAAAAGCATTGCGAGAAAAATTAGAAACACACTTTACTATTAATATCATCCAAGAGGATAAAGTCCAGAGAAGTAATGATGGTACGATAAAATCTCGTTTTCAGCTTCACGATGGACATTTTATTGAGTCTGTTTTAATTCCAGTTCCTTCCGATAAACGATTTACGGTTTGTGTTTCTTCTCAAGTTGGTTGTAGTTTAAGTTGTAAATTTTGTGCAACGGGTAAGATGAAACGTGTCCGTAATTTGGATGCTGGCGAAATTTATGACCAAGTGGTAAAAGTGAATCAGCAAGCTTTAGCTACTTTTGGTCACCCGTTGACTAATATTGTTTATATGGGGATGGGAGAACCGCTTTTAGCTTATAAAAATGTCTTAAAAAGTATTGAACATATTACTTCCCCTGAAGGATTGAATATGTCGCCAAAACGGATTACGGTTAGTACGGCGGGTATTGCTAAGATGATAAAAAAATTGGCAGACGATGAAGTGCGATTTAATTTGGCTTTGTCCCTTCATGCGGCAGATGATTTGAAGCGAAATGAAATCATGCCAATTAATGAACAGAATAATTTAGAAATTTTGATGGAGGCACTTAGCTATTTTTATCAAAATACAAAAAATAGAATAAGCTTTGAATATATTGCTTTCCAAAATTTTAATGACAGTTTGGAAGATGCTGCTAACTTAGCAGACCTTTGTCGTGATTTTCCCGTTAGAATTAATATCATTGAATATAATCCAATTGACGGCACTATTTTTCAAAAAGCAGCGGCACATCGGATTGATGAATTTGCTAAATATTTGATTGATAGAGATATTATGGTGACCGTCCGAAGAAGTCGTGGGAAAGATATTGATGCGGCTTGTGGACAATTGGCAAATAAGGATTGAGCAGTTGATAAGTTTTAAACCTGCAACTTGTTCCCATTTTTTAATCGGAGATTTTAAAGGTCACATTCTGTTACTTAGATTCATGAATTGTTTGTCTACTTTGGATTGATTGTTGTCCCAACAAGCTATAATATCATAATGCTACTGAGAACACTAGAATAAACGAACTGCAAAATGATTATTTTTTAATTAAAATAGGAAAATTCCTGTTTCATTAATTTTGATAATTAATTATTTTGTTTACCTATAACCAATAGGGTTATCTATTTTAACTAGGATTAGAAAGCCGATTCTTACCAATATTTCATAAGAGCTTGTTGGGAGTTTGTTTTTGAAGATAAAAAAACGCTTTTTTAACTCAAAACCTGTCCCAACCCTTTGGGAGGATAAATGCCCAACAAGCTCTAAATAAAGAGACTGCTTCCTCCTATTAATTCTGAAAACTCTATCATCTTGTAAGAATCCTATGAAGTCAAGACTTTTAATATTGCTCCTGCCATTTATCTGTTTTTTCAGTGCAATCACTCCTTCCCAATATCCTATTAAAAATGATGATGTAATGGCTAAAATTTGGGTGGATTCTGTCTTTAATTCCTTGACTCAAGACGAACGACTAGGGCAATTATTTATGATTCGTGCGCATTCTGACTTGGGGGCAGACCATATTGCTAGTGTAAAATCTCAAATCGAAAAATATAAAGTTGGTGGATTGTGTTTTTTTCAAGGAACGCCTGAAAAACATACTCAATTAATCAACGAATATCAAAGTTTATCTAAAGTACCTTTGATGGTCAGTATTGATGGTGAATGGGGACTGGGCATGCGAATGAAAAGTAGCACCATGAGTTTTCCTAGACAACTAATGCTAGGGGCAATTCAAGATAATCGCTTGATTTATAACATGGGAAAACAAATTGCTAGTGATTGCCGAAGAATTGGCATCCATGTTAATTTTGCCCCAGTTGCTGATATTAATAATAATGCGGCTAATCCAGTTATTAATACTCGTTCTTTTGGAGAAGATCGGTATAATGTAGCGACCAAAAGCTACATGTATATGAAAGGTTTGCAGGATGGAAAAGTGATGGCTTGCGCCAAACATTTTCCTGGGCATGGAGATACGGACGTTGATTCTCACTATGACTTACCTTTAATTCCGCATAATTTTGACCGATTAGATAGCATTGAATTATATCCTTTCAAAGTGTTGATTGAACAAGGTATTCAAAGTTTTATGGTCGCACATCTGAATGTGCCTGCTTTGGATGATACTAAAAATCGTCCAACTTCTCTTTCTCAAAAAGTAGTAACAGATTTGTTGAGAGAACAACTAGGCTTCCAAGGTTTGATTTATACCGACGGTATGGAAATGAAAGGAGTAACTAAACATTTTAAACCGGGAGTGCCAGAAGCAGAAGCTTTAGTAGCAGGAGCAGATATTCTGTTAGTCCCTGATAATATTACCGCTTCGGTCAAAGAAATTAATCGATACATCGAAGAAGGCAAATTAAATCAAGCGGATTTAGATCAACGGATTAAAAAAATATTATTAGCTAAATACAAGTATGATCTGAATCACTATCAACCTGCTGATGTAACAAATATTCGAGCAGATTTGAATGCTAATAAAGCGCAGGTCTTAAAAAGAAAATTGATAGAAAATGCACTGACTTTGGTACGAAATGAAAAGAACCTAATTCCTTTACAAAATTTAGCGAATACAAAAATTGCTTCCCTAAGTATTGGCGCTTCTAGGGAAACGGCTTTTCAAAAAAGCCTGACGAAATATGGAAAAATCAACCATTACCAAGTCGGTAAAGATATTCAACCCAACAAATTTTTATCTTTAATAAATAAACTTGGAAAGCAGGATTTGGTTATTATTGGGCTGCATGATATGAATAGTAGTGCTAGTAAAAATTATGGTGTATCTAAAAAGACTCGTACTTTTTTGAAATCTTTAAGTGAACAAACAAAAGTTATCGTTACTGTTTTTGGTAATCCATATTCTCTTAAATACTTTGATGACCTTGATTTTGTTTTAGCAGCTTATGAAGAAGATGAGATGACGCAAGATTTAGCGGCACAAGCTTTATTTGGCGTGAATGCTATTAAAGGTAGATTACCTATTACGGCTTCTTCGAAAAGTAAATTTAATCAAGGAATTATTACTACCCCAATTGTTCGATTGGGCTATGGTTTTCCTGAAAGTGTAGGAATAGATGCAGAGAAATTAGCTAAGATAGATGCCTTAATGCAGCATACTATTGATACGGCAGCCACTCCAGGAGGCGTAATTTTGGTGGCAAAAGATGGAAAAGTGATTCATCATAAAGCATACGGATATCATACCTATCAGGAAAAAAGGCCCGTTAAAGAAACAGATATTTTTGACATGGCATCTGTTACTAAGGTTTGTGCAGCAACGATTTCTATTATGAAATTAGTAGACGAAGGGAAATTAGATATTGAAAAACCAATTGGTGAATACTTGCCAGCATTAAAAAATACCAATAAAGAAAATATTATCATTAAAGATATGTTGTCGCATATTTCTGGTTTGAAATCTTGGATTCCTTTTTATCGTGCGACGGTGACAAAGCGGAAGAAACCAATGCCTGAGTTTTATCAATTTACTCCTAATAATGGATTTTATACGCCCGTAGCAAAAAATCTTTATATGAAGACCGAATATGAAACGGAAATTTGGAAGCAAATTTATGATTCGGAAGTTAAGCCTAAAGGAAATTATGTGTATAGTGACTTAGCATTTTATTTTATGGCACAGATTGTTAAAGAGCTAACGGGAAAAAGAATAGACGAATATGTGCAAGAAACTTTTTATGAGCCTTTGGGGTTATCTACTGCGACTTACAATGCCCACGAGAAATTTTCTAAAGATAAGCTTGTTCCATCAGAAGACGATAAATATTGGCGGCAACAAAAGTTATATGGATATGTTCATGATATGGGTGCAGCTATGCTTGGTGGAGTGAGTGGACACGCTGGCTTGTTTGCCAATGCCAACGATATTGCGATTATTATGCAAATGTTATTGAATGAAGGATATTATGGTGGCAAACAATATTTATCACGGGAAACGGTTAAATTATTTACCCAAAGACACCCCTATTCTACCCGTCGAGGACTTGGCTTTGATATGTTGGAGTTGAACCCTGATAAAAACCCTAATTTATCCAAAAAGGCTTCTCGTAATACCTTCGGACACCTTGGATTTACTGGGACCGCTACTTGGGCAGACCCTGATACTAATTTGATTTATGTATTTTTGTCCAATCGAACTTATCCAACGATGAAAAATCGGAAAATGTATGATGGTGATTTTAGACCCAGAATTCAAGATTTGATTTATGAGGCGTTAGTAAATTAGGTAGATGCAGATAGATGAATATTTACCAAATAATAAAAATTGGGGAACACCATGTAAATTTTTGTGAAGATTATGCGATTACTGCTGAAATAGGCAATGAACAAATTATTGCTGCAGTTATGGATGGCTGCTCGATGGGCGATGATAGCTATTTTGTGGCAACAGCAGTCGGGAAAATTTTGAAAAAGAGCGCTAAAAAAATCGGATATAAAGCTTTTCTTGAAAACATAGATTTGACTACTGAATTTACGCTAAAGGAAATTTTTCGAGAATTATTTTATGAATTAAAGCTTTTAAAAAATCAATTACAGTTAGAAATTGAAGAATTACTAACGACAATTGTATTTTTGGTTATTGATAAAAAGAGTTGGAATGGCGAAATTTTAGTAGTTGGAGATGGTGTGATTGTTTGTAATGGGGATTTTTTTGAATTTGACCAAGAGAATAAACCTGATTATATAGGCTACCATTTACAAGAAAATTTTGAAGAATGGTTTGCATTACAAAAACAAAAATTATCTTTAAAAAATATTGAGGATATTAGTATTTCGACGGATGGAATTTTTACTTTTCAGCCGTTTAATAATAAGCATTTTGAAGCATGCAAAATAAACTTAATAGATTATTTATTGAAAGAGAAACAGGAAACCAAGAATCCTAATATATTAGGAAAAAAATTAAATACGATTGAAGAAAAGTGGGGGCTGAGAGCTACGGACGATTTAGGGATAATAAGATTAATTAAGTAAAATAATGGCACAAGAAAAAAATAAAGCATTAAGAGAAGTCGTCAATAGAAAAGCAGCGTATGAATTTACGTTTATTTCTAACTATGAGGCTGGGATTATGTTAATGGGGACAGAGATAAAATCTATCCGAACAGGTGGAAGTGTGAATCTGAATGATGCCTATTGTAGATTTAAGGGGAATGAGCTGTACATCATGAGTATGTTTATTTCTACCTATAAGCATGGGACACATTATAACCATGAAGAACGTCGGGAGCGAAAATTATTATTGAAAAAACAAGAATTAAAAAAACTGCAAAAGCGAGTTAAAGAAAAAGGATCTACTATTATTCCTTACAGAATGTATTTTGGAGAACGAGGATTAGTTAAGTTAGAAATTGCATTGGGACAAGGTAAAAAGACCCATGATAAACGACAATCTATTAAAGAGAAAGACAATAAACGAGCAATGGCACGTTTAAATAAGATGAGATTGTAGATGAATATTTTCTCTAGAGCTTCCAGAACTTCAAGTTCTTGAAGCTCTTTCTTACGAAAAAATTCAGAATAAACACAAATAAGTACCAACCATCATCACTTGCAAAAAAAAACCGAATATACCGATGAAGAATTAATTGCTCTACTGGCAGCAGAAGAGGAATCCGCTATTGATATAATTTTTCGGAAATATTATACTTTTTTATGTCGAAGTGTTTATCGAATAATTCCTGATACACAAATTACTGAAGATTTAGCCCAAGAAGTTTTTTATGAATTATGGAAAAAACGGGCAAAAATAAATATTACTTCTTCCCTTAGAGCTTACCTAAAAAGAGCTGCTTTAAATAAAGCCTTAAATTATATTAGAGACCAAAAAATTGATTTTCGGAATGCCCCTGAAAAAGAAGGATTGACTAGCAAAGACGCTAATGTGATTCAGGAATTGGCAGCAGATAATTTGCAACAACAAATTGACCAAGCGATTGATAGACTACCAGAAAAATGCCGTTTGGTGTTTGTTTTAAGTCGTTATGAAGAAATGTCTTACAAACAGATTGCCAATCATTTAGGTATTTCTATTAAAACTGTAGAAAATCAAATCTCAAAAGCCTTGAAGACCTTGCGGATTGCTTTAGCAGAACATTTACCGATGGGTATGATTTTTATGATACTGGCTTTTTTATCTGATTAGATGATATTGCTATAAGCATCTAAAACTAAATAAATAACTGATGTTACGCAAAGAAAAATTATTGAGCACCAAAGGTGCGGCATAT
>CAYMSC010000334.1:0-7498 GCA_964392805.1 uncultured Saprospiraceae bacterium | reverse complement strand
ATCATACTATCCGAAAAGTCCAATTGATAATCTTCATGAATTTTACGTAGTAAGCCCAATAATTTAATCGCTCGATTCACCACATATTTATTTAACGTACGAGAGCGATTGGGACGAACTTTGGCAATTTTATTACCAAATAATGCCAATGCCTTATTGAGCATTAAAAAATTCAAAGCCACTTCACCATACTTATCTTTGGTCGTTTTGACATGCTGTGTGATTTTTCCACTAATAGACCGTAAGTCTAATAATAGATAACCTGGAGAGTAATAATATTTTTGATAATCAATCAAATACTGTTCAATTTCTCTAGCTAAATCTGTTCGTCTGTCCTCTGCCGAAGTCCCTTCTTCCAATAATTTAAATACTAATTGTTCCGCTAAGATGGGCTCTTTTGCGATTAATCGAAATAGTAGTTTGTCTTTTTCCTTGTGGGACAAACCTGAAATAGCCTTTTTTAAATCAGCTGTTAATTTTACTCTAGCCATATTTTTTAATTTACCATTTACAACTTATCACTAAATCAAACGACCATCAAATTACATCCACGTATATCACTAGCATCCAATCGGCCCAATACTTCAAAACGACCATCATCATACACGCGACCCAAATCATCTGTTGCGATAAAGGCACAGCTATCCAAATTAGCCAAATCAATAATATTTAATACGCCTGTTTTGTTATTTTTTTGCAAGGAAAAAGGGTCCGTAATTTCTCTAGGAAGTAACTTCATCGTTGGACTAGGGTAGAAGATACCTTGTCCCTTGGAATAGCCTTGTGATAATAATTCGGTCATGCCATATTCAGAGTGAATAGCAGAAACATTAAAGGATTTTTGAAGGATGGTGTGGAGTTCTGTTCTGGTAATTTCTTTGCGTCGACCTTTCATTCCACCCGTTTCCATAATAAGGACATTAGACAAATCCAGTTGATATTGTTCTGCGAAATCTAATAAAGCGAAGCTAACTCCAATCAATAAAGTAGGGACATTATTTTTCTGACAATTTCTTAAAACAGTTGCTAATGCCGCATGATTGTATAGAAAAAAACCACTTTGGGATGGAATAGAAATGTTAATAAAATGGTCAACCATCGCAATCAAAGAAGACCCACTTCTTTCCAAGTAAGAAGGTAATAAGCCCAAGACACAAAAGTTTTCCAAGTTACCATAAAAGTGTTCAAAACCCAAGACGGTATTTTGTAAATAAAAATCCATGTCAGGTACAATGTGACGACTAGTAGTAAATCCAGTAGTTCCACTGCTTGAAAAAATGACCTTATTCCTGTCGGTTATTGGCTGCCCTTGCCTCTTCGCTATACTTACCTTATGCGTTTTAAAAAAAGAGATAGGGAGAAAAGGAATATCCGTAATGGACTGGACTTCATTAGGATTGATTCTTAGAAGAGAAAGATATTGATGGTATAGATCGTTAAAAGTTGCTTGATAATGAAATAGCTGGAGTGCTAATTGGTCAAAATTAGTTGGCTTAACTTGAAGAATTTGCTGCTTTAATATGTCTCTTTGCGTAGTCATGAATTGCAAAGGTACGAAGATGTACTGCAACAAAAAAAGCCCTGAGAAAATTCAATCTCAAGGCTTTTTTTACTTAGTGACAATGAACGACCTGTATTTAAGGTCTTAATTAATTGATAGTTTCAGTGTTTCTATTCGATTTTTCATCAAAAAAATAGCCTACTGCCTACTGCCAACTGTTTATTACACTAGTGACCACTTCCATTAAGGATATTCGGTGCTGCCGTCGGAACCGCTTCTGGTTCAGCAGGCTTAGCTGCTACTTTTCCTTTAATTCTTAAGATACGCTTCTCCACTCCTTCATTGGTAGTTAAAGTAACGGTCTTAGTGAAAGGACCCACACGCTTAGTGTCATAACGCACTTTGATTTGTGCAGACTCGCCTGGTAAAATTGGCTCTTTTGGATAAGTTGGAACTGTACAACCACAGCTACCTTTTGCATGCTTGATAACTAAAGGTGCAGTACCTGTATTCTTGAAATCAAAAAATCTAAAAGGGTCAGATTCTTGGACAATATTTCCATAGTCTACCTCCGTAGATGTAAATTCCATAACAGGACCATTAACGGTTGTTTGTTCAACAGCTTCTTGAACCTGTTCTTGCGCAAACGAATAGGTTAGACCTAAAGTAAGACATAAAGCGAATGCAAATAATTTTTTCATTTTGAAAATTTTTGATTTTTCAAGAGTTCCAAAAAATGAACTCCTTGTTCTTGGAAAAATTTGACTTTTCTATGTTAAGAACGACTCTTTAATATAAGAACGTTCAAATAGCCATTTAAATTACTTAGACAAATTTAAGAGATATTCAAGTTAGATGAAAGTTTTTTGCTTAGAAACCCTTGTTAATCTAAAGTTAATACCAATGAACTATTTCTAAAAGAGGTCTTAAAATAAGGTGTTTTTAAAAAAAATAGGATGATTCAGCAGTAAATCAAGCATTTAGTACTCAAAAAAAAGTAAATTTTTTAACCTATTTCTATTTTTTATCTACAAAAACCTTTCCTATTAAAATTTACACTTGTAGCAAAATACAAAATCTTAAATGGAGATTTTTTAATTCTTCAAAATAAATTGGATTATTTGATGCAAGAGAAAGGAAATAATGTTCATTTTTCTAATTTTTTTGCTGTTTGGATATTGTAGATTAGCCTTGATTATACTTGGAAATTAAGCGATTAGCTGATTTTTTTTATATTTTTGTGTAGTAAGGGATGAGGAAAATAATAACCTACCAGCCTGACGGTTTCTTTTTACTTTTAGCTGCGTTAAAATTTTTCAACGTAGCAACGGCTATGCTGAAAAATTTTGCCTTGCTAAAAGAAAAAATAATCTCGTCATTTCTGGTAGATTATTTATTGCCTCATCCCTAAATTAAGAAGAAAATTATCCTTTGAAACTTTCCACTAGCAAGATAGAAACAACATAATGACTCAAAATTATTGGTGAATACTATTGTGAAACTACACGTTGTGACATTAAAAAGGCCCTAAATTTATGCTAGAGATTGATATATTAGAAACTGTAATTCCGAGTGCAAAAAATAAATCTGATTACGAAAAAGAAGTAATACTAGATTTTAAAGTTGCCTCCTTATGCCGAGCTATAAGTTTGTTGGCTCGAAAGGAGGTCTTAACTGGTCGAGCCAAATTTGCGGTAACCGCAGATGGGAAAGAAATTCCCCAAATAGCAATGGCTAAAGTTTTTCAGAAAGGAGACTTTTGGTCAGGATATTATCGAGAACAAACCTTTATGTTCCATAAGGGTATCGCCACTCCAGAACAATATTTTGCCGCAATTTATGCTGATGCAGTCAACGACCCATTCTCTGGTGGTCGTCAGATGAATAACCACTTCTCCTCCTCTTTAATTGACAAACAAGGCAACTGGACCAATCATAAGGAATTGTACAATGCAGCTTCTGGTATTTCTAGTACGGCGGGTCATGTAGCTAGAGCTTTAGGTTTAGCATTCGCTTCAAAAAAATATAGAGAGAATGATGCCTTGAGTACAACAACCAATTTTTCTAATAATGGTAATGAAGTATGTTTTTGTTCCATCGGAGATGCAAGTACTTCAGAAGGCGTATTTTTTGAAACCATCAATGCGGCGGGTGTACTAAGCGTCCCACTAGCTATTTTTGTATGGGATGATGGATATGGCATTTCTGTACCTACTAAATATCAAACAACAAAACAAAGTATTTCTGAAGCATTGGAAGGATTTAGAGTAAATGAAAAAGGAGAAGGATTAGATATTTATACTTTAAAAGCTTGGGATTATAAAGGACTTTGTGAGGCATTTGAAAGGGGTATTAAAAAAACTAGAGAGACCCACATACCTGTTATTTTTCATGTGCAAGAATGTACGCAACCGCAAGGACATTCTACTTCGGGGTCTCATGAACGATACAAATCTAAAGAGCGGTTGCAGTGGGAAAGAGAAAGGGATTGCAATAAAAAGATGGCAGAATGGATGGTGACGGAAGGAATTTTAACCCAGAAAGAAATTGATGCCATTCAAAAATGGGCGACTATAAAAGCAAGAGGACATAGAGATAACGCATGGAAAGCATATAGCCAAGTAAATAAGCAACATCTAGAAACTGTATTAACTATTTATTCCAAAATTTTAGGAGAAACTAAACACAAAGAAGCAGCCAGCGCCATTTTTCAAGCACTCAAGAATAATTCAACTCCTTTGCTTTTTGATATAGTGAAAAGTGCCCGTCGGATGAAATTTGAAACGATGGGAGAGCATTTACAAGGCGTTTTAGAATTAGAGAATTGGTTGCGTCAGGTAGAAACCATTTGGCATGAACGGTATCATAGACATTTATACAGCGAATCGCCGAAATCGGCATTGAAAGTACCGATTATTCCACCAAAATATTCGGATTCCCCTAAAAAAGTAAATGCGTATCAACTCATCAATAAATTTTTTGATAAAATTTTAGAAAAACATCCTAATTTATATGCTTTTGGGGAAGATGTTGGAAAGATAGGAGATGTAAATCAAGGGTTTGCAGGTATGCAAGCCAAGTACGGAGAAGAAAGAGTCTTTGATGTCGGTATTAGAGAATTGACGATTATGGGACAAGCCATGGGTTTAGCCATGAGAGGAATGCGTCCTATTGCCGAAATTCAATATTTAGACTACCTTATTTATGGTTTACAGACGCTTTCCGATGATGTAGCTACTTTAAGGTATCGCTCTGATAATAATCAACAAGCACCTTTAATCATCCGAACAAGAGGACATCGTTTAGAAGGAATTTGGCATAGTGGTTCTCCTATGGGGATGATGATTCACTCTTTGCGAGGCATGTATTTATTAGTGCCTAGAAACATGACACAGGCAGCAGGGATGTATAATACTATGTTGGCATCAGATGACCCTGCAGTTTTGGTAGAGTGCTTGAATGGGTATCGACTAAAAGAACGAGTACCTGAAAATATAGGTGAATACACCGTGCCACTAGGTGTGCCAGAAATATTAGTAGCAGGAAAAGACCTCACCTTAGTAACTTATGGTTCTTGTGTGCGAATCGCACAAAAAGCTATTAAAAAATTAGCGACCAAAGGTATCAGCGTAGAATTAATTGATATACAAACCTTATTACCCTTTGATTTAGAGCATCGAATTGTAGAATCGCTCAAAAAAACAAATAGTGTGCTGTTTTTGGATGAAGACGTACCTGGTGGTGCTTCTGCCTATATGCTACAAGAAGTGCTAGAAAAACAAAATGGCTATCGTTATTTGGATTGTAAGCCAAGAACGTTAACTGCCAAAGAACATCGACCACCCTATGGTGATGATGGCGATTATTTTTCTAAACCGAGTGTTGAGGATGTTGTAGAAGCCGTGTTTGAAATGATATACGAGCGAGAACCAAAACGCTTTTAGCACAAAGGTATAAATACTAAAAACCTTAATTAGCGACGCTACCTTTAACTAATCTGGTCTGCCAGATAGATTTAAATCTAGTAGCATGAGCATATCTAGCTTTAATTTTTGCTCTTCTTAATTTCATTTTTATCGCACTTTCAGATTTATTTAAAGTATGGGCTATTTCCTTGATAGGCATGGCTTCTTTATATTTCATCAAAAGTACATTTTTGTCTCCCAAAGGCATCGTTTCTAAAACAACCGTAAGTTGTTCTACCTTTGCTTCCAAAGCAAGATAATCATTATTTTTTTCATGTAAGTCATACATTCGCTCTATCTCACCAGAAAAGGTACACCGTTCTTTTTTCTTCTTTCTAATTAAGTCAATACAATAATTATAAGTGATAGAATAAATCCAAGTTGAAAATTTAGATTTATTTTCAAATTTAGGCAGGTTTAAAAATATTTTTATAAAAATATCTTGTAGCGCATCTTGGGCTGTGATTTCATCTTTTAATAAGAGTAAACATTTACCATATATTTTTGTGGAATATTTTGTGTAGAGTTGATTAAAATAAATAGAATGGTTAGTGCGTAGATAATTTTTGATGAGTTCTTCATCCGAAATTTTAAGCGGTTGAAATTTAACGTAATTTTTGTCAATTGTCATTTTTGAGGTCATTAATTACTACTGAACATTAAGTGGTCATTATTAAAATGAAGAACTAATAGTTATTAGTTTTACTTAAATAGCAAAGCAGTACGATGTTTTGCAAATGTTATGTGACCTTTAAAATAAATGTTAGTAGTAACTTCAAAAACAATAACACAACAGTTATTAGAGAGCAAGGAAGCCCTTTTATTTATAAGTGTATTAATAAAACATCCCTAAGACATTCGTTTTGAGATTGCTAGAACAAAAATTAATGACGCTCCTATCTAAAAAGTAGTACGCTAATAAATCCTAAGAAAAAATTGTTTTAATATAAAGGTTTCCTTTACATTCAGTCAGGAAAACATTGAATTAAATAAATCACTACTGATTCCAATTTATATCAGCGGAGCTTTTAGCGAACAGAAATATCAAATTTGAATATAGAGCTATATTTATTAGCTTTTAATTTGGAAGGGTATCAATGGAGAATTCATTAGTGTTTTTATTTGGAATAGAATTGAGCCGTAATTTCTTTATAAGAAAATTTAATGGATTTCATTTCTTTCCTTTTCTCAAAGGTCGTGCCATTATATATAGCAAACCTTATAAAAATTGAAGGAATAGCAAAATCTGATACCTTGCTCTTAAGACGTAGTGTATGTTTCAAATTAGTTATTAGTACGTTTAATTTTTCTTATTTCCATCATTTTTACTATATTTTTTATATATAAAAAATCAATACATTAATTATTGGACATACTTAATCTATGAAAAAATCAATTGTTATAAGTTCTATTGATGAAGATGAATTAATAGTTAAACATTTAATAAAATTAATCTATGAGGTGATTCATAAATTCTATACAAATGACTGTAAATGAGTGATTTATGTCGTTAAACAAGCAAAATTTTGTCTCTAGGATGACTTTTTAATGCAAGATACTTTGAATAACTGAAATACTACTTTTTTGTTATTTCTTTGTGATAATTAGACCCTATTTTTGTATTATCAAAAGTGAAGAATAACAAATTGACAAATTGTAATATTATAAAGCCTAAGTAAAATTTAATGCTTTAGTTGTGGCTAACATTATTTTTGTAAATTCAAATTCTTGAACTATTGATAATTAATTTAAAATCTTTAAAAAACGATGAAAGAGTAAATCAATTATTATTGAAAAAATAAAAATACGTATTATGCAGAGAACATAAAACTTTATTAAGTAATCACGAAATAATAAATTGAACATCTAAAATCCGTTGGGTATTAAATCCGTTGGGAAATCAAATATTAGTTGTCCAAGTTATTTTTTATCCGTTACTAAATACATCCCTGATAGTATCTTCTAATTATCTTGACAATATAGGGCGAACGAAAAGTCGTTTTTATAATATGTAAACGACTGAGAAAAGTTA
>CAYMSC010000333.1:0-7517 GCA_964392805.1 uncultured Saprospiraceae bacterium | reverse complement strand
ACCAAGCATAATTCTATGCTTGAAGCTAGTACCGATGAAGATTTTTGGCATTTTGTCAAGCAAGCTTACAGCGTTTCACCGACTGTATTAAACTTGAATAACGGTGGTGTTTCTCCATCTCCAAAAGTGGTACAAGAAGCGGTTGAACATTATAACCGTTGGAGTAATGAACTCCCGTCGCATTATATGTGGCACATCCTTGACCGCAATGGCAAAGAGCCTATCCGACAAAAGTTAGCCGATTTAGCAGGCTGTTCTAAAGAAGAAATTGCCATTCATCGAAATACCACAGAATCTTTAGCGAATATCATTTTTGGCTTACCCTTGAAAGCTGGGGATGAAATAGTACTCAGCAAACAAGATTATCCCAACATGATGAATGCTTGGAAACAACGAGCGCACAGGGATAAAATCGTTTTAAAATGGGTTAACTTAGACCCTGTTATGGAAGCCGAATCCGCGATTGTTAATAAATATGAGGAACTATTTACCCCTAAAACTAAATTGGTACATATCACTCATTCTATCAATTGGAGTGGACAAATTTTGCCAGTTGCGGCTATCGCAAAAAAAGCAAAAGCACAAAATATAGAGGTCTTAGTTGATGGCGCACATACTTTTGCGCAATTAAATTTTAAAATTCCAGATTTACAATGTGATTATTTTGGCACCAGTTTACACAAATGGCTTTGTGCACCTTTTGGAACGGGAATGTTGTATGTTAAAAAGGATAAAATCAAAAAAATATATCCTTTGATGGCGGCTCCCCAATTCAAAAGCGCAGATATTCGTAAATTTGAGCATATTGGTACTCGCTCTATCGCTATCGAACAAGGGATTGGACAAGCCATAGACTTCCACCAAATGATAGGGAGTCAACGAAAAGAAGCAAGGCTTAGATTTTTAAAGGAATATTGGACACAGGGTGTTTTACCGTTTAAAGGGGTCCGTATCAATACCTCAATGCACCGAGATTTTAGTGGGTCGATTGCGCTTTTGGCAATAGAAGGAAAAGAACCTAGAGAAATTTCAAGTTATTTAAAAAATAAACACCAAATTCATTCAGTAGCGATTGTTTGGGAAAATATTTCTGGTGTTAGAATCACCCCAAATGTTTATACTTTAACGAAAGACTTAGATAGATTTATACATGCTGTTAAAGCATTAACGGAAGAAGAATAAGGAATAGCCTAAAGCCTAATCTGTACAACCTACCTTGTCTAATTTGCCATGTTTTGGGATAAAAATCCTAAAAAGAAATTTATCCGTACAAGTCGAATTCATTCGACCTGTAAGATAAAGTCTATAAGTAATGCTAAAAAATGATATTTTTGCAATCTAAGCCCTTTAGTTCCTAACAACAATTACTCTTAAATCTACTCTTAAAACCATTTGATAAACCTACCAAAAAAATAAAAAATCGCTATAAAATCACTAAAAGACTAAATTGGATGAGCAAAAAATCTCTTTATTATAAGCCGCACATACCTACCAACGAAAGGGTAAATAACCTATTGGCACATATGACCACCGACCAAAAGATTGGTCAAATGATTCAAGCTGAATTCCCTCATATTACTTTACGAGAAATGGAAGAATATGGCATTGGCTCTCTACTAAGTGGTGGTCAAACTGGCCCAGCTAAAAACACCGTTGAAGCTTGGAAAAAAAGAGTTATTGATTACCAGCAAGCTGCTAGAAAATCTACCTTAAAAATTCCAGCCATTTTTGGTATTGATGCCGTTCATGGACATAATAATGTCTATGGTGCGACTATGTTTCCTCACAATATTGGCCTCGGTGCAGCCAATGATGAAGAAGGCATGTTTGAAATGGGTTATAATGTTGCCAAAGAAGTTTTTGCAACGGGTTTTAATTGGAATTTTGCCCCTTGCGTTGCCCTTGCAAATGACCCACGTTGGGGTCGAACTTATGAAAGTTTTTCTACTGATATGCCTACCGTCAATAGACTTGCCCTAGCTTACTCAGCAGGTCAATTAAATGCTGGAATGGTCATTTGTGCTAAGCATTATCTCGGTGATGGAGGTACTAAAATGGGTACGGGCTTAGAAAATAAATCGGACCGAGGAGATACTGTTTTAACTAAAAAAGCAATTCAAAACACCCTTTTAGTTCCTTACCAAGAACAAGTCAATCTGGGGGTACAAACCATTATGCCTTCTTATAGCAGTTTGAATGGCATCAAAATGCACCAAAATGCAAAATACATCAACAAAGTGCTAAAAAGAACCCTTAATTTTGAAGGGTTTGTTATCTCTGACTGGGAAGCTATTAGAGAAATTCCAAATGCCAACTTTGAAGAACAAGTTTGGATTAGTATTAATGCAGGCGTTGATATGTTGATGGAACCTATTAAATGGAAAGGTGCGTTTTATGCAATTAGACGGGGTATTGAAAACGGGCAAATTTCGATGAAAAGAATCGACGATGCGGTCAGTAGAATTTTGACTGTTAAGTTTGATTCTGGGCTATTTGAAGACCCGACTATGACCAAACAACGTCCCAAAGCTCGAAGTTTGAGAACAATAGAAGCTAGAAAAATTGCCCAAAAATTGGCAGAAAAATCTTTGGTCTTATTAAAAAATGAGACTAATTTACTACCTTTAAAATCGAAGACTAAAGTATTTGTAACTGGTGCGGGGGCCAATAATATTGGATTGCAATGTGGCGGATGGACGATAGACTGGAATGGCTTAATTGATGAGCATGGCATAAAAAGTACAGAAGGCATTACCATATTGGAAGGGCTAAAAAATCTTAACTCAAAAAATGAGCTAATCCTCATCACTGATAACGAAAAAGCACACGAAGCAGATGTTGTCCTACAAGTATTGTCTGAAGTCCCCTATGCCGAAATGCAGGGCGATAGTGAAGACATTGAAATAACGGGACAATTAGGGCATCCTGAAAATAAAACAACAATGTCTTTTGTAAATACGCTAAATAAACCTATAATTACCATTCTTTTTGCAGGTCGACATTTGGCGAATTTAGAAAAAGACTTGGCAAAATGGGATAGTTGCATTATGGCATATTTACCGGGTTCTGAAGGCGGAACGGCTATTGCGAATGTTTTAGTTGGCAAACGAAAATTTCAAGGTAAATTACCTATGCCCTGGTACAAAACCGTAGGGGATATAGAAAAAAAGAAACCAAAATTATTATTTGAACTTGGCTACGGATTAAAGTAAAATAGCGCTCTGAGCTGTTAAAAATAAAAAATATTGGGATGGTAACAATAATCCCGATATCATGCAATAATAATGGAGATTGAGTAACTTACTATATAACTACTTAAATCTTCACAAAAACGAATACCATGTTTGATGTAAAATTAATGGCGGGTGCCTTAGGTGCTGAAATTCAAGGCATTGATTTAACCCAAAATTTGACTGCGCCCATAAAAACAGCCATCCGAAAACTATTATTAAAACATCAAGTTATTTTTTTTAGAAATCAAGCTATCACCCCTGCCAAACACAAAGAATTAGCTCAAATTTGGGGCCCATTACAAACCCATCCTGCTTATAGAACCGTCGAAGGTTTTCCCGAGATTACCATCTTAGAAAGTTTACCAGACAAACCTAGTAAAATTGATACCTGGCATACGGATATGACTTTTTTGCAGCACCCTCCTGTTGCCACTTTCCTCCGTTCTAAAGTTATTCCAGCCAAAGGTGGTGATACAGTCTTTTCAAGTATGACAGCAGCTTATGAAGCCTTATCAGCACCCATGAAAAAGATGCTGGAAGGCTTAACGGCGGTACATGATTTTTCTTACGGCTTCAAAGAAAGCTTAGCAGAACCTGGTGGGCGAGAACGATTAGCACAAGCGGTCGCCGATAATCCGCCCGTAGTGCATCCAGTTATTCATCGACATCCAGAAACAGGAGATAAGTTAATTTTTGTCAATAAATTATTTACCACCAAAATTCAAGAACTTAGCAAATCTGAAAGTCAAGCAGTCCTAAATTTTCTTTATGAACACCTTGTAACAGATGAGTTTACTTGTCGTTTCAGTTGGGAGGTCGACTCCATTGCCATTTGGGACAATCGAGCAACTCAACATAAACCTATTAATGACTATTTCCCTGCCCACCGAGCATTAGAACGCACTGTGATTTATGGGGATAATCCTTATTAAAAGCAAAGTGTATAAGGGTTTACAAAACCCTCTGCCGTCTGCCCTAAGCTAATAAATATGCAAATCACATCTAAACTACCTAAGTCCGAAATCACCATTTTTACTGTTATGTCTGCTTTGGCAAGAGAACATAAAGCGATTAACCTTGGTCAAGGTTTCCCTGATTTTGATTGTGATGAAGGGCTTAGAAATTTAGTTACAAAGTATTTGAACGATGCTAAAAACCAATATTGTCCAATGCCCGGATTATTAGATTTACGGCAAGCCATTAGTGCTAAAATTCAAGCTACTTGTGGTCAATCGGTTAATCCCAATGAAGAAATTTGTATCACAGCAGGGGCTACTCAAGCATTATTCACGGCTATTACAGCCTTTGTTCACGCAGGCGAGGAAGTCATTATTTTAGAACCAGCTTATGATTCTTATATTCCTTCCATCCAATTAGCTGGTGGTATTCCAAGAGGGTATCAAATGGTTTATCCTGATTATGCTATTGATTGGGATGAAATAGAATCAATGGTCAACGAAAAGACCAGAATGATCATTATCAATACACCCCATAATCCGACAGGAACCATATTAAAAAAGGAAGATTTAGTAGCATTAGAAAATATAGTCGCTGATAAAAATATCATCGTACTTAGTGATGAAGTCTATGAACATTTAATCTATGATAAGGCGACACATCAAAGTGTGATACGCTTTCCAAAACTATATCAACAAAGCTTAGCAGTTTTTTCTTTTGGTAAAACATTCCATAATACGGGTTGGAAAATGGGGTATGCAGTTGGCCCTAAACACCTCATGGATGAATTTAAAAATGTGCACCAATGGAATGTTTTTTGTGTTAATTCTTTCACGCAATATGCCTTAGCAGAACACCTTCAAACACCCAGCAATTACACTACCCTGCCCGCTTTTTTTGAGCAAAAAAGAGATTTCCTAACGAACAGTTTAAAGGCAACACCTTTAGTTCCCAAAATATCCCAAGGTACTTTTTTCCAATTATTTAACTACGCTGCACTCAGCGATATGGAAGATGGCGAATTTGCCAAATACCTCACCAGAGAAATTGGAGTAGCAGCTATTCCACTATCCCCTTTTTATTCCAAACCCACCGGCGACAAAGTCATTCGCCTATGTTTTGCAAAAAAAGAATCAACCTTAGCCGCCGCCGCAGAACGCTTAGCAAAACTAGCAAATTAACCTTACAAAATATTATCTAAGAACACGACCTACAAAAAAATCCGTGTAAATCCGTTTCATCCGTTCTATCCGTGGTCCTATCCTCCTAGTATTGCCATCAAATCCATTAAAAAAAAATCACGCCCTATAAAGAAATCCGCTTAAACCCTATCTTTGCAAAATCACATTCGTCATCAAGGCTAGCAAATACATGCAAATAACCTTCAACAAAACCCTACTAAAAAAAATAAGCAAACTAGCCATTCCTGTTATGCTTTCCAATCTATTGCAGACCGTCATCGCTGCGATTGATATGATTATGGTGGGACAATTAGGCCCTATCCAAATTGCTGCTGTCGGCCTAGCCAACACCCTTCGACTATTCATTTTAATTACTTTATTATCAGTAGCAGGAGGAGCAATTAGCATGATAGCCCAAGCCAAAGGCAGTAGAGACAAACAACAAATGAGTTTGGTCACTCGCCAGTCCATTGTCTCCGGCTTGTTAATGTCTTTAATCTTGGGAGCTGTTGGGTATATTTTAAGCGAACCACTACTAAATATAATGAACCAAGGCGGTGAACAAGAAGCAGTAGTGATAGGAACAGAATATTTGCAGGTGCTGTTTTTAGGTACCCCTTTTTTAGTACTAAATATCATTGTCAATAAATTGATGCAGGGCGCAGGCGATACCTTTACGCCTTTATTACTGACCATCACACTAGTGCTGCTCAATGTCATTTTTAATTACCTCTTCATTTTTGGTTGGTGGTTTATTCCTGCATATGGTGTCGTTGGAGCAGCTTTAGGAACTATTTTGGCAAGAGTCATTTTAGTTAGTTTTAGCCTTTGGCTATTTCATTCTGGTAAAAATGTAATTCATATTTTGGCAGGCAGTTGGCAACCAAACTGGCAAGTCATCAAGGATATATTGTCTATTGGCGTTCCATCGGGTATTCAAGGCATTTTTAGACATGCCTCCAGTTTATTTATCATAGGAATTGTCACTGCTACTTCTTTAGGAACTTATGGAGCTGCCGTTCTAGGCATTGGATTACAAGTAGAACAATTAATCGCTCAACCCATTGTCGGTCTTAATGTGGCAGCTACTGCCTTAATAGGTCAAGATATGGGTAAATGGCAAGTAGAAGCAGCCTATCAAAAAGGCAATTTGATGACCTTAATGGGCATTATAGCTATCTTAATTTTAGTAGTGCCCGTTTATTTTTTCGCCCCTGAAATCATTCAAATTTTTGACCCTTCAGGGCATCCAAAAATTCTGGAAGGCAGCCTTTCTTATTTTAGAATCACTTTATTTTCTTTAGGGCTGTCTGCTTTTGGCATTATGCTAACGGGCGTTTTACGGGGAACAGGAGATACCAAACCTGCCATGTATAGTGCTATTTTTAATAGAAATGTAGTGCAGTTATTTATTGCTTGGTCCTTGGCTTTTCCAATGGGAATGGGCTATGTTGGCGCTTGGTTAGGTATCGTTTCCGGTCGAGTGTTAGACGCAGTAATGATGAGTTATTTTTGGTTAAGAAGAAAATGGATTCAAGTAGCGCTAGAAAAAACGACTATTTATCGAACGCATTTACAGCATTTAGCCGCAAACAATTTGGCTACCTTTTTGGAGGAAGTCCGTACTCCTTTGATGGCAAAGTCTGGTACCTTGGAAATAGTATCAACAGATAAAGTCATTTATAAAACAGCTAATTCAGAACAAGTTTATACTTTTGGAGAGACCACTTTTTATAAAAAATAGCGTGTCAACTATACTAAAAACGGGATAAAAAACCGAAAATGGACGGTAGTTATAGTAGGGCGAAAAATCGTAAATCTGAAATCATTATCCATTTTATTACTATTTCGATGGATCAACCTTTTAGCTTTTGGAAAAAGTACATTCAAGATAATAATTGGAAAGGTCAAAATTTTTGGCTGGGCCAAAATGAAGCAAATCCCCTTTCTTTTTTTACGCTAGTAGAAATGGAATTAGAAAAACAAAAAAGCATTATTTTGGGCTTACCACAGTACATTTTCATCGCTCCAGATGGAAAAATTTTGAGTCACTCGGAAACTCGTCCAAGTGCGCCTGATTTTGAAAAGCAGTTGTTGGGGTATTTGGATGATTCGCTAAAGATTTAAATCAAACGTACTGGCTTAG
>CAYMSC010000332.1:6369-7530 GCA_964392805.1 uncultured Saprospiraceae bacterium | reverse complement strand
ACCTCATAAACCCCATTCACCTCATAAACCTTTTAATTTACAAAAAACTAGTTTATCACTATTTAGATAACATTTTATTGACTTTTTAGATAAGGTAAAAAAATATGTTTTAAATAATTGAAATTAGATTTGTTTAAACAAACTTTTTGTTTTAAATTTGTGTCATCTGAAGAATTGATAATTAATAACTTGGCTGCTTTTTTGAGATAAATTACATGTTTTTAATACAAATGGCTAGTAGTCAATTGTTTAAAAAGAAGTTGCCTACTTCTTTTTTTAAAACAAATCAAACAAAAAGTAAGGGATTAGATAATACTTAACCTCCTCATTTTTGCGTGGTTAGTACATTCTGTACCCCAAGCATGAAAGAATAGCGACCTATTTTTTCATCAGCGCTATTTAAAACAAAATGCAATGAAGCAAAGTGCTAAAAGGTCTTTCATCAAGACCTATCTCTCACAGCATTGGTTTAAAGTTGCCTTGATGACCATTGTATTGTATTTATTTGTGCAAAAGGGTTTTCGATTTAGTATTAATCTAAATTCACCAACAGAAAGTGAATCAATGGAAGTGAGTCCAGAAAATTATGTGCCTCCAATTGCTCCAAAAAAAGAAATATTTACAGAAAAAAAGAAAGAGACAGGCAAAATTTTAGATAAATTTGAAATGCCTTCTTTTTTCAGCAGTTCCAATAAATATAACCCTGTGGTTGATTTGGAACGAGTAGATGATAAGGTAAAACACGATTATTTAAAACGATTTGCGAGGGTAGTGATTAATGAGCGAAGAAAATACGGCATACCATCCTCTATTATATTGGCTTGTGGATTATTGCAGAGCCATGCGGGACAAAGAGATATGGCACAAAAAGGGAATAATCATTTTGCTTTAAACTGTACCTTAGATTGGGAAGGTGAATCTGATTCCTATAATGGAACTTGTCATAAACATTATGAAAATGCTTGGACTAGTTTTAGAGATCATAGTGCCTATTTAACCAGCGGTAAATTTGCCCAATTAACCACCATAGAAAGTACAGATTATAAAACATGGGCAAAAGGATTAGAAAAATTGGGCTATGGAAATGGTATGGAAAATCTTGAAAAACACCTAGTATCAATTATTGAGGAATATGGACTGCAAGATTTGGATAGACGATAG
>CAYMSC010000332.1:0-6269 GCA_964392805.1 uncultured Saprospiraceae bacterium | reverse complement strand
AGAGGAAGATTTGGTGAATATAGGATTTACGATTCTAAGGTTTTCAGAATGGGAAGTATTAAATAAACAAGCAGCAGTGGCCGAAGTAATTGAAAAATGGATAGATAAGCATGCGATTGGGATTGCTGTAAAAACGAGAAAGCGTAAAGCTGCCTAAATTTTTTCTAGTATTCAATATGGTTTGTTAAATGTACCGACGAATTCATTCGTCGCTTATCTGTAATATACAGATTCAACACTAAATTAATTTTGTTACTAAACAAAGCGTATAAAAGAAAATGATACCGATTTTAATGAAAATTAGAATCGTTTTGTTAGCTGCAAAGTTAACAAGGATTCACTTTAAGGAGTCGAATCAATCATTTTCATTATCAGCATTTTGAGGAGTTAGGGGCTATGGTCGCTGACTCCTTTTTGTTTGTCAAAGCGCGATTTAGATTGCGAGTTGCAAACTCGCAACTCGC
Organism: uncultured Saprospiraceae bacterium; assembly: GCA_964392805.1. Taxonomy (GTDB): domain Bacteria; phylum Bacteroidota; class Bacteroidia; order Chitinophagales; family Saprospiraceae; genus JAFMDF01. Next base: position 5,805 of record CAYMSC010000332.1, on the reverse strand, counting down.
AACCTGCAACCGCAACTCATTACTCCCCCAAACTCTTCACCACCGTCTCTATAAAAGTATCATTATTAATAAAACCAGCGCCCCAATCTTCCCATTCTTTGAGATAATCGGCTGCTTTTATTTCTTCTAAAGATTGACCATTCGCCAATGCTTTTTTAATTCTAGTGCGGACAGTAGCTAAAACATCTCTATAAGCCATTAATTCTGCTCGATTAGACATGGAGCCATGACCAGGAATAATTTGCGTTTCCTCATCTACCAAAAATAGGGCATGGTTTGCTGCTTTGATATAGCCGTCAATAGACCCACCTGATTGGATGTCAATAAAAGGCCATCTAGCTTTGAAATAAGTATCTCCCATGTGTAAAACATTGCTTTTTGGGAAATAAATTTGTGCATCGCCGTCCGTGTGGGCATTATGGACATGAATCGCTAAAATATCTTCTCCATTCAGATGCAAAGACATATCATCCGAAAAGGTCACTACTGGAAGCGCAATTGCTGGGGCAGGAGGCGTAACTCTTTCAGGAGAGCGAGTCAAGCCTTCTGACATACGTTTTCTCACATTATTATGTGCCATAATCATTGCACCTTTTTTAGCAAAATTTTCATTTCCACCAGAATGGTCTCCATGCCAATGCGTATTCAATAAATACTTAACAGGTTGGTCCGAAATTTTAGCAATCGCTGCAGAAATTTTTTCACTCAATGGAGCAAATTGGTCATCAATCATAATGACACCATCTTCGCCAGTTAAGACACCAATATTACCACCTGCACCAAATAGCACGTACATATTATCGGTTAATTTTTCCGTTTTGATTTCTACTTTTGCAAAACGGTCTTGCGCATAACTTGTTGAAAAGGAAAGCAATAGTGTTAATACCAGCAAAGATTTAAAGAAGTGTTGATTTGACATTTTATTTGATTAAAGTGTTCGCTTAATAAAAGTTATTATCGTTTTTTTGATAATCTATTTATTGAAATTTGATGATTTTTTGGCATGTATCAAATATATGGCTACTTGCTTGTGCGAGATTCCAGCCTCCTTCCTTTATTAATCTGCCTCCCGACTAAAATTCCCCTTCGGCGGGAAAGGTCTGGTGGTTGTAGCCAAGGCTGCCAGAGGCAGCGGAATATTAAATACGAGGCTAGAGCCTCGCGCTAACCAAGTTGCGACTATTGGAAAAATCACCCACTTATTGCCTCCCCCCAATAGTCCCCAACCCACGCGTCAACTCCTTAATAATCCCTTTCTGCCGTGGGTCATAAATCCAATTGGTATCAAACCGCTGTAAAATTTCACTATTTGCCTCCTTAGAAAGTGTTAAGCTATGAAATTCTGTGCCTTTATTCTGTTGAAAATACCGAATATCATCCAAAACGTCTTTATCAATACGGTACATGATGAAATCAGAAATCATCAAGACATCCGCATCTTGGTAGTCATTATTTCGAAGTTGACGAATGGATTCACTCAATGCCAAAGAGGCATCCGTTCCACCACTAAAAGACATTCTCAAAAAGGCAGCGACATCTTCTAAAGAGTTATAAATATCAAATAAATCAAGGGTTTGAATGCCAATAGAAAAATTAATCAAAAAGGCACGTCGGTTGTCTTTGATAGCCATTTTTAAAATACCTAAGCAAAGTACTTTTGCAATTTGTTCTGGACGACCGACCATCGATTCACTGGTATCTACCAAAACAATAAAAGGCCCTTTTTCTTTTTGTTTTACCTTTGAATGAACCTCCATGATATTGTCTCTACTATTTACCAATTTGCGGTCTTCGTATCGAAAAGTCAAAAGTTGTTTGTCCACATATTTTTTCAAAAACAGCGCTTCGGTCGTCGCATCACTCAATAAACCTACTTCAGAACTGACCAGATTACTTAAATCTTGGCTTTCGTGGACACCGACAATTTCACTCTTAGCCAATTCATCTACCACCCATTCTTTACGGACAATCGTTTTTTCGAAGGTTTCTTCTTCCATGACAATTTCCGCCTCTTTCATTTCCCCCAACAAATCTGCCAACTCTTGAATGGAAGCTTCATCTTTTAGTAAATCCTCGTATTGTTCCAACACTTGAAAGGAAGTATCTTTCCATAATTCCTTTGATAAGTCCCAGCCGAGATACTTCGTAACGGGATTAAACAGCGATTCCATTCTATCGTAACCTTCTACTTTTGCTTCTAATAATTCGGTATAGCCTTCCTCTTCTTCTTCAAATTTTGTTAATTGATAAGCTAGGATTTTGCCCTGTAAAAGCGCATCCCATTGAGATAATAAATCGGTGAAAATTAATTCGAATTTCTGCTTCTCTTCAGCGGTTCGCTCGCTTAAATCTTTGGCAAAAAAGGTCTTAAAGCGGTCGGCATAAAATTCCGTATCGAGCTCTATTCGAGTATATCGAGTTTTTAAATAATTGAGTAGGTAAGGATAGCGGTCGGTAAAGATTTTTAGCGGCGTAACCGCCCAACCTTTTAATAAATCTTCCTCTTCTTTATGCGGATTTTTAGCGCGTACTTTTGAAAAAGTTTTACGAATCCATTGCAGCGTATCAAGCACAACATGCTGCGTAATACGTTGATTCTCTTGTAAAAGCGGCAATAATCGATTAATAGAAAAGATATTTTCTAAAGCCTTTTGAAAGTATTTAAAATACTGGTCATTGAGCTCTGGTGGTTGATAACTGGTATTATCTATTTTATGCTTAAAATACTCAACTAAATATTTACGAGATTTTCGGTCCAATAAATGACCGAACTCAATAAATCGGTCGTATTCTTCTTCTATAGTTTGGTGAATGTCTTTCATAAATTAAACAATAAAAACCTACTTAGTAAAGATAAAATAAACGAATACGACCTAGAGCAAATCAAGTAAAGAAACCGTCTAATCCGTGATTCAATCCTACCTAATTAGTGACCATAAATATCATACAATCCTTTACCCGACTTTAGCATAACTAAATTGCAATTTCTCCAACCGTAGTTGTAAATTTTGTAAAGCTATTTTCACTTCTTCCAAATTGGCACTTACCACTTCGCCCCATTCTTTGGAGATAAATAAATTATCATTGGTATGGTTTAATTCACTGGGTCTTTCTTCTTCAATTCGAGTTTGTTGTTGTTGGACGTAGTGACTTAATTTTTTCATTCTATCTTCCCAAAATTTCACAACAACTTCATGTGGCGTTTTTGGAATAATTTCAATCCGTTCATTTTGTTGAATTTCCAAATTGAAGGTTTGTAACGTACCATTATAATTAACAACAATCGTGTTTTCTTCTGTACCTTTTCTGGCTTTTATCCGATGCAGTAAACTTTTATTTCCATCATAAAAATTAACCACTTTATCTTCATCTAAAGTCATTTCTCGAAACTGTTCAATGGATATTAATTCTCCTTTGAATTCTGTTTTCACCTTTTTGAGTTGATAGTATTCCTCATGAACAGGCAGTAACTGGTCTTCGATAACAGTATTTTTAATCTGTGTTTCTTTTTCCACATCTGATTCAAAATCTGCGACTTCTTTTTTCAAAGCATTCAAATTTATTGCCATCGAATAGCCATGTTTTCGAACACAATCAATGACCATTTCTCTGATGATTTCTCGATGTTCTGGTCGATTCCAGAGGCAATGTTCCATTAAGAAACAGTCCATTAAGTCGACTTTTTTTCGCCCATTTAAAAAAGCGGAAGTTCTCAATAATCGAACGATTTTTTTCCAACGTCTATCATATATTTTAATCTGTCGCTCGGCATTATTGGGTTGCGCATTAAACTCCTCGATTTTATACATCACCAGTTGGAGGGTATTTAAGACCTCCGCTGGCACTTCCATTTCGTTAATCTGATTCGTCCAATTTTTAAGTTCCGCTTCGGTTAATTTTGTTTCCTTGGGTACGGTATCTACATACACATCATCTGTGCTAACCATCATGTCCACTAAGTTTTGAAAACTCTTGATTTTGCCAATTTCCAGACGGACCAAAAATCTATCCCAAATCGGTTCTAAACTTTTATTCTTAGGTGGTAATTCATTAGAGGCCGTAATAATTCCGCGAATATTGACGAGCATATCCTTGTCTCCATTACGGTATATTTTTTCATTCAAAATGGTCAATAAAGCATTTTGAATAGCAGGACCTGCTTTCCAAATTTCATCTAAAAATACGATATTTGCCCCTGGTAAATAACTGTCTGTCAACCGTTCATACTTATCCTCTTCTTTCAATTTTTTGATGGAAATAGGACCAAATATTTCATCGGGTGTACTAAACTTACTCATGAGGTATTCAAAAGAAACGCCATCTAAGAAAGCATACTTTAATCGTCTTGCAATTAAACTTTTTCCGACTCCTGGAGGACCTAGTAAAAAGATACTTTCTCCTGCAATAGCTGTAAGAAAGGATAATTGTATCGCCGTTTCTCTTTCGAATATACCATCAGAAAGGGCCGATAATAAAGATTTTGTTCTACTTCTAATTGATTGTTCTGTCATTACTTCCATGCGTAGGTTAACAAAAGTGGTTGGGGAAGGTTTAGGATAATAATTGATTTATAGCCTTCGGTTATTACAAGATTAAAGTGAAAAAGGAAAGCGTGTGGGCTTAGCAGAAAATCATAAATCAGAATTCATAAATCATACATCCATCTAGCTTAAAATTATACATTCTTTGACAAATCCCGTGGTCGATTTAATTTTAAACTTTTTTCTGACTGTAAAGGAGAGAAAAAAATTGAAATGGAATCGACTCTTTCACGGGATTTGTCAGAGAACCAAATTATATAGATTTATGATTTATGATGTAAGATTTCAGATTTATGATTTAGTGCTGTCCTACCCGTCCAGTACCCCAATCACCCCATCTTTAAAAATTTCCAGTTCTTTAGAGGTGCTTTCGGTAGGATCATAAGTTTTTGCATCAGCTTTGCCTTGACCAGAAACAATATGAATGGTCAAAGTATGGTCGATGGTTGCAAGCGACTGTGCCAACATAGTTCCATTGGAAAATAGCCCAGCTATGACTTCATTGCTCAATACGTCCCCTCTTTTATCATAAGTCACAATTCGATATTGATAATCCATTAATCCTGCTTTCCAATAGATAATGGCAATAAAATCATTGGTGTCAGGTAGACAAAAGCAAGGAATAAATTCTGTGAACTCGTCCACTTCTTTTTCTAAGGGTAAGATATAATCTTCGATTTCCAAAGGGTCTAGTGGGGTATTGGCCCGACTAAATTCGATATGCGTATCACTACCCAAAGTAACAGGTAATTCTACGGGAGGAAATTTCTTTAAATAAGTGGAAAAACTAACTTTTTTGACTCTTTTACTCATTATTAAACTATTCGATATAATAAGGGCGCAATCGAGATTTGTCTCGCTTAGTAACGATGAAATAATAAGTCCGTCAAATTGAACGAGTTTATTTTGTGCTCAGTTTTTCTTAAAAAATCTTTGCATAGCAGGGCTACGGAAATATTTTTTAAGGAAAAATGAGGGCAAAAGAGACCGTCCAAATGGCGGAGTTATTGTTTTACCGTTACTTAAAGTGACGGAGGTACTAAAAATGGAGGCAATAAAGGAATTTTAATAAGCTTTTGACGTGTTATAGATCCGCAACATGTTTTTGATACCTATGTTACGTAACGGCACGTTTAGACATGATTAATTGTGTTTTATTGACTACCGATGTTTAGTCCCTAACAGGACTAGGATACAAATTTCAATTGCTGTTATACTCCAAACGGGATAAAAGAGTGATTTTGAAAAGAGGTCAGAAGTCAGA
>CAYMSC010000331.1:2951-7554 GCA_964392805.1 uncultured Saprospiraceae bacterium | reverse complement strand
GAACCAAAATAAGCTCGTCCAGATGACCAACTTATTATTTCGTCGTTACTTAAAATAATAGGTTCTTTGACAATTTTTGCAAAACGTAGCTTAAGCTTCTAGCTTGAACAGTAATTTGTCACTAAATCATTGCTTCTCAAGCAAGATGCTTGAGCTACGAATTATGATTAATGCAAAAATTGTCAAAGAACCAAATAATATAGACAACAACGTTATTTTTCAATTGGACAAGTAGAACAATGACTTATAGTAAACATGGCAAGTCCATCTTATTATTTTGCTTAATTAGCATCAGTTTAAGCATTGGTTTATTAGCACAACAGAATACTAGCAGAACAATTGCTTCCATTTCTTTTCAAGGAATAGAAAAAAACAAAAAAAGTTATTTAAACCAATTTATTCAATCAAAAATTGGAAACACCCCTTCTGATAGTTTGTTGCTGGAAGATGTTCAACGATTAAAAAATTTGCCAAGTATTGGAAATGCAAATTACGTTCTAGAAACAGTTAATCAAACAACAACAATCGTTTTTCAAATAGAAGAATTAAAGACCTTATTACCCATCGTTAATTTTGGTAGTGTTAAAGATAATCGTTGGTTTCAACTAGGATTTTATGATATTAACTGGCAAGGGAATGGTTCGTTTTTAAGTGCTGTTTATCATAATAGAGATAAGCGGCACGGTGGACAAATTTATTATAGAGCGGCTAGAATTAAAGGAAGTGATTGGGGATTTTCTGCTACCTTAAATAAATCGGCATCTTTGTATCAATGTACAAGCAATCGAACAAAGCGGTGGCGTAATTGGATTTGGACAATATTTTTGAAATCTACTATTTCATGGAAAACCCAACTTGCATTCCTTAGCAATCTCTTCTGGTTTTATTTTGTAAACCTCTAAAAATTCCTATTATCCTGTTAACGAGAACTCTTGCCACAATTGTAAATTAGGAGCATCCACACTAATCTTTACGGGTTCTTTTTTGACAGGATGGATAAAGCCAAGACTATGGCAATGTAAATAAATGGAAGCATCGTCATTAGGGAACTCCGCACCGTATTTCAAATCTCCTTTAATTACACAATCCATTTTAGCCAGTTGAACCCTAATTTGGTGAGAGCGGCCTGTTTCTGGATGAACTTCCAAAACAGTATGATCCCCAAGAACACCGATAGTTTTGTAAGTTAGCCTAGATTTTTTAGCCTTCTTATTTCGATTGCTTCGTTTGTCGAATGCTTTCGTTTTATTTCGGGTCGTATCTTTTAATAAATAATGGACCAATTCCCCTTCCAATTGAGGCGGGCGATTTTTGGTAATTGCCCAATAAGTTTTATCCACTTTTCTATCTCTAAATGCCTCATTCATTCTAGTTAAAGCTTTGCTCGTTCTTGCAAAAACGACCACACCACTCACCGGACGGTCAAGTCGATGAATGATGCCAAGAAAAACAGCTCCCGGTTTATTATATCGGTCTTTGATATATCTTTTAACCCAATCACCTAAGGTTCTATCTCCTGTTGCATCTCCTTGCACCAATAACCCCGCAGGTTTATAAACCGCTATTAAATGATTGTCTTCGTATAGCACATGTATATTCATGGGCGCAAAAATACGATATTTTATAGTTGTGAGTGGTAAGTTTTGCCCAGCAAATCATAATTTTTAAATCATACATCTACTCGATTGGAAAGAGAAAATCTGTTAACTTCGGGTTGAATACTAGAAATGAGATAAATTTTTGAAAAGAGGTCAGAAGTCAGACCGAAAAATTGCATTTTTCTGTCAGAAGTCAGATTTTAAAACATAAAATATTGGTAATCAATTGTTTAATTCTGATTTATCTGACTTCTGACAGTTTATGAAATAGACGGTCTGACTTCTGACTTCTAAATTAGTTTTCACAAATTTATCCCGTTTCTAGTATAACTTCCGCATTTGCTTTTTCAATTGAATCAATTAATTTTATCTTGATTAGGAGGACTGCAAACTGCAAACTGTTTACTGCCGACTGGAATAGTTCTAAACGCTTATCTCTTTATTGCCCGAGTCATCTCTCGTTTACCAGGAGGACCTTTTAAGGCTTCAATTTCAAAACCAACCGCTTTTAAAGTTCTTTTAACCACGCCTTTAGCACAATAAGTAACCAGTACGCCCTCTTTTTTGAGGGCCTGATACATTTTACCTAAAAGGTCGGCTTCCCATAATTCAGGTTGAGCATTGGGGGCGAAGGCATCAAAATAAATAATATCGAACTGGTCGCTAAAGCCAATCGTTTCAAATTTTATTTGATGTTTGGTAAATTGAAATTGGTCGGTTATTTGAACAGGTCTTGCCCAAGCTGTGCGGTGCATTTCCAAAAAAGAGGCTTGATAATGGTCCGTTTTTAATAAAGCAGAATAATTTAAGTTGGAGGCTTGTTGAATGGAGATAGGAAAAGCTTCGATACCCGTATATTGGATAGAAAGATTTTTTTTGCCGGCTTCAAGTAGCGTCATATAGGCATTTAACCCAGTACCGAAACCAATATCTAAAATATTAATTTCTTTTTGTGAAACCGCTTTTAATTGTAGTGCTGCATTGATGAAAACGTGCTGTGTTTCTTGAATCGCACCATATTTAGAATGGTAACTAACACCAAATTGCTCAGAAAAAAGCGAGTGGGAACCGTCTTGAGTTTCAAATAAAGCGTTCGGCATTGATTTGGAGAGACTATTATTTTTAAAGAGTATTAAACCATTGGGTATCTATACCGAAATTATAACTCAATACTTGATTCCTAGATATTCGTTTATCTAGGAATCAAGTATCTAGCCCCTATACTAATTGTAAGCGGTCTCGAATATCTTCTACATTGATATCCAAATGAGAAGAATCAAAGGTACAGTTGCCATCTTGGATGAGTAGTATTTGAGGAGATTGATGGGTTACACCAAAAAATTCTGCAATGGCATTAGACACATGTCGATAACTTAGTAAATCTAAAAAATAAACCGCAATTTTTCCATCTTCAAAATCCCAATGCCCTTCTATTCTATGTCTAGCCATAGAGCTAATAGGGCAAGTCGTACTATGTTTAAAAATTAGACAGGGTGTTGATTTAGATTTCTTAGCAATTTGTTTTAGCTGGGATTCTTTAGTCAAAATTGTCCAATTCATGAGTAGTAGTTTTTAGTATTTTGTTAAAATTAAAAAACCACTACAATAATATAATGGTTTTTTAAGAGTTGTACGTAAAATAATGTCGTAACATTAAATTCATTTATTCAACAACACTCGTAGCTGATTGGTTCATTGAGAAGTCACTCGGACAGCCAATTCCTTTATTACAAGATTGACTAGCAAAGGCAAAAGCTACTAATATGACTAAAGGCAAAAGTTTTTTTACTAATTTCATCGCTACTTTATTTTTTTGATTGAATAATATTAATATGGACAAATTCTTATAGAGAACGCTTTAAAAACAAATATTGGTACAAATTTACTAGAAATATTTTTGATTCGCTTATTTTTTTTGAGAAAGGTGTAGAGGTGTAGAGGTATTTTAGGGATAGTCAAAATTATTTCAGGAATAGGGATTATATATACTAAGGGAAAACGAAAAAAATAACCTAAATCGATATTTTGAAATGTCGATATTTTTTAAATTTCAACTTCAACTTCAACTTCAACTTCAATCTCAACTTCAATTCTCGCCGTAGATACTATTTAAAAGGGACAAATCCCAATTGCGCCCGCTACATATGGTAATAATTTGAAATATAGGGCTTTTGCACAACCCCATATCATAAATCCATCTAACATTAATACGTTATAGATTTATGATTTGGAAATAGCTAGCCTGATTTTTGGCAATTTAAGCTGTCAACATTATACCTTTAAACCCATAAACCTTTGTACCTTTACACCCATAAACCTATATACCTCTAAACTATGAAAGTACACTTAATAGCGACAGGCGGAGCGGTCATGCACAATTTGGCAATTGCTTTACATCTTTTGGGCAATGAAGTCACGGGGTCAGATGATGAGATTTACAATCCTGCTAGAGACCGTTTGGATAAGCATGGTTTATTGCCTGATAAAATGGGTTGGAATGCGGACCGAGTTACAACCGATTTGGATTGTATCATTTTAGGGATGCACGCCAGAATTGATAACCCTGAATTAAAACAGGCGCAGGCACTAAAAATACCCATCTATTCTTTTCCTGAATTTATTTATGAACAGAGCAAAAAGAAAAAGCGGATAGTAGTAGCAGGAAGTCATGGAAAAACGACGACTACCTCCATGATAATGCACGTGTTAAAAGCATGCAAAAAGAAATTTGATTATTTGGTAGGGGCGCAATTAGAAGGTTTTGAAACGATGGTGCAGATTACAGATGCGCCTGTCATTGTTTTAGAAGGAGATGAATATTTATCCTCTCCTATTGACCGACGACCTAAGATTTTACATTATCAGCCCCACGTAACGATTATTACAGGCATTGCATGGGACCACATCAATGTTTTTCCTACTTTTGAAGGCTATGTTGGTGAATTTCAGAAATTTGTAGATACCATGCCCGAAGGCGGTCAATTGTATTATTATGGGAATGATGA
>CAYMSC010000331.1:0-2851 GCA_964392805.1 uncultured Saprospiraceae bacterium | reverse complement strand
AAACGATTGCAGTTGATTAAAAAAACAGAGCAATCCGTAGCTTATCGAGATTTTGCTCATGCGCCTTCTAAAGTGAAAGCGACGGTTGAAGCTTTTAAAAATCAATATCCTAAGCGAAAATTAGTCGCTTGTGTAGAATTACATACTTTCAGTAGTTTGAACAAAGCTTTTTTGCCTCAATATAATGGAGCGGTGGCAGCAGCGGATTTTGCCTATATTTTCTTCAGCGAGCATACCTTAAAAATGAAGAAATTGCCGCCAATTACCAAAGCTGATATTCAAGCGAATTTTGGACACAAACGCCTCAAAGTTTTTAACCACCGAGGCGAATTACACCGAGCCTTAAAAAATCATAAATGGGCCAATAAAAATCTGTTAATGATGAGTTCAGGGACTTTTGATAAAACTAATTTTGAGGAATTAGCGGATGAGCTTTTTTAAAAAACTAACTGGAATAATCAAATTTATCATGACCAATCGAAGAACCTTTCTTAAAAAATCAATTCTAGGTGCAACAACTTTATCCTTAACAGGACTTGCTGCTTGTACCAATAACACACCTGCTAACATGGCTACCAAAAAAGTGATTCCCGAACTAAAAATATCCTTGGCACAGTGGTCATTAAATCGAGCCTTTTTTGCCAATGAATTGGATGCTAAAGATTTTGCAGCTATTTCAAAAGAGACCTATGGTATTGATGCTTTAGAATATGTTGGTACTTTTTATAAAGATGCTGCTACGGACGAATCTTTTTGGCAAGATATGAAAAGGCGTTCAGATGCAGTAGGAACAAAGAACTTACTGATTATGATAGACGATGAAGGAGACTTGGGCAATACCAACCAAGCAGCACGAAAAATAGCAGTAGAAAATCATTATAAATGGGTGAATGCTGCTAAGATTTTAGGCTGTCATTCTATTCGGGTTAATGCTTTTGGAGAAGGAAAACGAGCGGCAGTACAGGAAGCTTTAGTAGACGGCATGGGGCAATTATGTGATTATGCCGCAAAAGAAAATATTAATGTATTAATAGAAAATCACGGTTTATATAGTTCTGACGGGAAATTTATTGCGAGTATGATTGATAAAGCCAATAGACCTAATTTAGGTACTTTACCTGATTTCGGGAATTGGTGTTTGAATGAAAAGTGGGGGAGTACCCAAAATAATAAATGTAACGAGGTGTATGACCGCTACCAAGGAATGGCGGAGTTTTTACCTTATGCCAAAGGATATAGTGCCAAGTCTTATAAATTTGATGAAAACGGAGACGAGACTATTATTGATTTTTATAAAATGCTACAAATCGCTAAAGACGGTGGCTATGATGGATACATCGGAATCGAATTTGAGGGAGAAACCATGAGCGAACCAGATGGGATTCGGGCGACGAAGGCTTTGTTGGAGAAGGCTTGGGCTAAGGTTTATAGATAAGGATAATATAAAAAAACGGAACGCCTTAAAATTAAATAGGTTGTACGGATTGGGCGGATTAGGCTGATTTAATACGGATTTTTGAACGTCACACATGAAAATCCGTATTAAAATCCGCTGCCAACTCATCCTTGCGGTTCACAAATAGCGTTTGTTTATGCTAAATCCGTACACCCTATACTACTTAATTCAGTGTATTTTAATAAAAAATATTTCAGAGAAAATTATCTGTACAGGTCGAATAAATTCGTCGGGACAATATGACAGAAAACCAAGAAAATATTAACCAATCTGAATGCTTAAATTGCCATGAGCAACTACCAGCAACAGCTACGTTTTGTCCAAACTGTGGACAAAAAGCAACGACAGGTTTAATTTCCTTAAAAGAATTTATCAATAATTTTATAGACAATGTATTTAACCTAGATTCTCGAATTGTACAAACCTTAAAATGGTTATTTATTCCTGCTAAACTGACGCAGGAATATTTTAAAGGTAAGCATAAAACCTACTATCATCCAATCCGATTGTATTTGGTGATGTCCATTATTTTCTTTGCCACTTTGAATTTTATTGCAGACGCGGAGAATGTAGTAAGTACTACCATAGGTGGTGGAATAGATTTAGAAGAAACCGTAGAAAAAGAGGTACACAGGGAGCATTTTTTAGAAGAAATAGATAACTTAAGTAAGGAGAAAGTCTCCTTTCAAAATTCGGCTGCTAAAGCGGTTTTAGATTCATTGAAAATAGCCTTGGCAAAAGAGGTAAAAAGAGATTCTTTTGTTGTTGATCTAACAGGAGAAAGAAAGAAATTCGATTATAAAGATATTGTCAACTTAAATGGAAAAGAATTAGTAGAAAAATATGAGATAGAAGGTTTCTGGAGTCAAATACTAACAAAACAAATTATTCATTTTACGCTTGACCCAGCTAGTTTTGCTCGACAGTTAATTCATAATATTCCATTAATGCTTTTAGCAATGATGCCTTTTTTAGCATTGTTTATGAAGCTATTATATGTTAGACGCAAAAGATTTTATGTGGAGCATTTGGTCTTAAATTTTCACCATCATTCCTTTGCTTTTTTATTGCTGACGTTACTATTTTTTGTTCCAGCGAGATATAGAGCTTATTTTATACTGCCAGTAGTCGCCACTATTTTTATATTTCTGTACTTGACCATGAAAAGATATTATGGACAAGGATATTTCAAAACGTTCTTGAAATTTATACTTTTTAACAGCTTCTATTTTTTCTCTTTTCTTGTAGTGCTTGTGATTACCTTTATTATTAGCTTGTTGTTGTTTTAATTTATCAAATTTATGGAATCATTAAAAACTAAGCGACGAAACCTGTCCTCGATTTATCGGGATGAATTCGTCGGGACAATATGACAGAAAATCAAGAAAATACCAA
>CAYMSC010000330.1:0-7560 GCA_964392805.1 uncultured Saprospiraceae bacterium | reverse complement strand
TTAGAGAGGAGGTAATAAATAAGATACCCAAAGATGTGGCTTTAGTTTGTTCTTATCCTTATTTATTCAATTTATTTTCAATACGTTCTAATTGCTTTTCTAATTGAATCTATTTTCCCATAATAAAAGCAGTTTCCTTATCTCGCATCGCAGCCATCATGCGTAGCATATCTCCTGCGGTAATAGACATAGGTTTTCCTTTTTTAGCACTCATTCCTTCTTGTAAAAGGGATTTTTCAATGCCCACCATTCTTCCTGCAATAATGGAATGAATGTGCATATCTTCGAGATAATATGTTCTAAAAAGTTCTACTTTCTCCATTACTATTTCAGAGAGGCCGGCTTGTCTTTCTTTGATAATTTTTAATAATTGAACTTTTCGTTTTCTCCATTTGACGAACTCTAAATTTTGAGTACCAGAAAAGCCGTTGGGCAGATTCGCCTCTTCATTGGCTCGACTCATATCGGGTCTTATAACGGTTCTATAAACGCTTGCTGTAAAACTATTACCAAATTCCATACATGCAGTTGTTGCTCTAAATAAATGCGCCCCCTTATCTAACCAATCCGCAATTATTTCATCTGATTCATTGGCTTCAATTGCAGCGATTGCTTTTTCAAAAGCAAAGCCAGAAAAAATCATAAATAGACCAAATCCATGATGGGCTAATTTCCAACGATACAAGGCTCTTCCTTCATTATCTCGGGGAGCTACTTCAATAACTTTAGCTTCCGAAAAGTGCTTTTCCATAATGGGTTGTCCTGATAATAAAATCAGATTTGCCGCTTCCCAACCTTTTAAAATATAAGCTATTTCTCCTCTTGACATGGAGGTGTACTGAAATTCATTCACTAATTCTGCGCTAGTATCTAAATATTGCTGAATAAATTGACCATAGGTCATGGTTTGCACTCTACTGACTTCAAAATACTTATCGTAAATGTCAAATTTATTTGACATATCCTTTTCCCGAACCTGCCCTTCTTTGAAGGAAATAGTTGGATTAATTAGTGCGGCAAGTGCAGCCGAAAAATCAGTAAAGGCCGCTAAAACAGCAGGTAAAACATAAGTCTGTCCTAGCAGTATATCTATATGGTCTTTTACCTTATTATGAAAAAACTGAACCTTGGCTATTTCGTTTCCAAACGAAACATTTAATTCTTTAATACTAGAGTGTTCTGGTAAATAACATTTATTCATTGGTAACAGTATTCGTTATTAAAGATTATTCGGAAAAAAATATTATACTAACGCGTGCGCGTGTCTACAATCTTTTTTCTGATAATCTTTATTATTTAATACAAATGTAATATAAAAGAATATTTATTGCTGTAAATATTGTTTTTTATAAAAATAAACATTTTTTACCTACTCTTTAGTAGTGAGATAAAGATTTACTCATCCCGAAAGACCTCTTATTTGCACGTAGCATGAAGAAGTGCCAACTTCTGAACCCGAAGAGATGGGCTGCCAAGTGCGTGATTCAGTAAAAAATGTACGGTAATGAAACAATAATAGCCTTGCATTTTCTCTAAGAGCATGTTTAAATTTTCATGATTGAGCGAAAGTTAGCAAATTTTATTTCTTAGTGAACCATTTACGGATTGGATGCTTTAGATAAAATTTGCCGCTTGTAGCCAATTGATGGAATTTTAAACATGCTCTAAGTCAAATAATGGTAGGTTCTCAATAAAATTTATAGAGAATTACTATGATAAAGGACAAAATAAATTCATCAATTGTTAAAATAGTAGTAAATTGGAGGCTTGTTTTTGCTTGTCAATAAAATGACTGCTAAAACCAGACCCTAATTAATTTATGGGCGCAATTGAGATATATTCCCAAGTCTCGTTCCATACGGACACGGTAGGTACTAAACATGGGTAACCATAAAATAAGCAATTAATCATGTCTAAACGTGCCGTCCATACGGACACAGTAGGTAAGCAACATAGGTTTCAAAATCATGTTATGTACCTACGGCATGACAAAACATCAACAATATCCCTTTTTTCTACCCATGTTACGTACCTACGACACTATTTAAAGAGGAGAAATCCCGATTGCGCCCGTAACCTCTGTAATAAAATATAATTAATATGACACCTTATCAAACTTTACCTTCCCCACCAGATACTGTTTCCGCAGCCAAAGTACTTGCAAGATTAGTTGACGGTATCGGCTTTAGATATCAATTAGCGACTGCTGATTTCACCCAAAAAGAAATAGATTTTTGCCCGATAGAAGGTAGCAGAAATATGATGGAGTTATTGGTACATATATACGGCTTGATTACTTGGACGAGTACTGCTTTTAAATTGCCATATACTAGAAAAAAATTAAAGGAGTTTGATGCCTTGAGAAAAGAAACATTAGAAATTTGTCAATTATTTAGCGAATTTTTACAAAATTTGTCAGCAGAAGAGGTTGCAGCTGCAAGTGTTTACTTAAAAAGAATGGACCAACATTTTTCCTTTTGGTATTTGATTAATGGCCCATTGGCTGATACCTTAACTCATATTGGTCAAATTAATTCATGGCGGCGGATTTCAGGCAATCCAGTAGCACAGGTCAGTCCATTTACTGGATTATCTTATTAACAGCTATTCCGTAGTTTTGACTAGGAAACCTCTTGTATAACCTTTACCTTAGTTTTCTCTAATGCCTGTTTTAAATCGCCAATAATATCTTCTATATGTTCTAAACCTACAGATAACCTTATCATACCGGGCGTAATACCAACAGAAAGCCTTTCTGCTTCGGACAATTTAGAATGGGTCGTTGAAGAAGGATGGGTTACAATCGAACGAGCATCTCCTAAATTGGAAGAAAGCGAAATCATTTGAATTTTATCAATAAACGCTTTAGCTCTATCATATCCACCAACGACTTCAAAGGTAACAATGCCGCCTCCTAATTTCATTTGCTTCCTAGCTAATTTATATTGAGGATGGGAAGGATGATGAGGGTATAATACCCGTTCAACTTCTGGATATTCATCAAAGAAACGAGCGACTTTTTTGGCGTTTGAGCAATGTCTATCCATTCGGACAGCCAAGGTTTCCAAACTTTTTGAAATCATCCAAGCATTAAATGGAGACATTGCTGGCCCAGAGTGTCTAATAAATAATTGGACGGCTTGCATTAAATCTTGTCTGCCCACAATAATGCCTCCTAAAACTCGTCCTTGTCCATCCATCCATTTTGTTGCCGAATGACAGACAATATCTGCACCATATTGAATAGGTTGTTGTAAATAGGGCGTGGCAAAACAATTATCGACACAAAATAATAAGTTGTGTTTTTTTGCGAATACTCCTGCTGCTTCTAGGTCGATTAAAGCCAATCCGGGATTAGAAGGCGTTTCTGTAATTAGCATTTTCGTATTAGGCTGAACTGCTGATTCCCAACGCTCTACCTCTTCTGGTTCAACATAAGTATAAGTAATATTCCATTTTGGAAGAATCTGTGTTAAAATTTGATGGGTCGACCCAAATACAGCTCTAGTAGCAATAACATGGTCACCTGTTTTCAAAAATGGCACGATGCTGTTGAAAACTGCAGACATTCCAGATGCGGTAGTGAAGCCCGCTTCTGCCCCTTCCATCAAACAGACTTTTTGAACCAACTCATCTGTATTTGGATTAGAATAACGAGAATAGATATTGCCATCTGCTTCTCCAGCAAACATAGCTCGCATATGTTCCGCATCGTCAAACATAAAACTAGAAGTCATATAGGTTGGAACACTGTGTTCTCTATTATGGCTTCTGTCCGCTTGGGTTCTAATAGCTTGTGTTTCAAATTTTTTCATTTTCTTCAATTTCTACTTGCTGCTTAAAAATTTACTAATTATTTTTTCTAATTGGTCATATTCTATTAAAAATCCATCATGCCCGTAGGTGGACTTTATTAATTTATACTTTACCTTTTTTATATGCTTGGCAATCAATTTTTGTTCTGAAGGAGGAAATAATACATCCGTATCTAAAGAAATGACTAATGTTTTAGCTTTAATTTTTTGGAGTGCCTTTTTAACACCTCCTCTTCCTCTACCAATATCTTGAGAATCCATCGCCTTTGATAAACAATAGTAAGCATTTGGCTCAAATCGTTCTCTCAATTTAATTCCTTGATATTTTTGATAAGAACTAGCTCTAAAATCGTCTATTTTGCTCAAAGCATCTTGTTGACTCTTATCATAGGTAACATAATGTCGGTAAGAGAGCATGGCAACTGCTCTTGCAGCTTCTAATCCTTTATGGCCCGCATTAGGAGCATCCGTTCCAAAAGTAGGGTCTGCTTCTAATGCCATTCGTTGACTTTCATTGAAAGCGATTGCCCAAGGCGAATGTTTTGCATTGGTGGAAATAGGAATGATTTTTTTAAACAATTTGGGGGCTTGTATCGCCCATTCTAAAACCTGTTGTCCACCCATTGAACCACCTGTTAAAATTTCAATCCACTTAATTTTGAGGTGTTTTCGTAAAATATTATGACTTTTTACTATATCTCTAATGGTGATTAGTGGAAAATCTTTTCCATATGCTTTTCCTGTTATAGGGTTAATACTTGCAGGAGTCGTCGCACCATAGCAAGAACCTAACATATTGGCACAAACAATAAAATATTTAGCGGGGTCAAATATTTTTCCTGTGCCAATCAAGCCATCCCACCAATCTTGCGCATCTGCATTTCCTGTCAAAGCATGACAAACCCAAACCACATTGTCCTTTGTGCTGTTTAATTTACCATAGGTACAAAAGGCAATGTCTAGTTCTGGTAACGTCTGACCTGATTCCAATAGGAAAGGTTGCTGATGCTTAATTATCTGAACGTTTTTGGTAGTATAGTTATTTATCAAAATTCTATTTAAAGTCACAAATTATAGTTTTGCCTATTGGATATAATTTTTGTCAATCAATGAAATTAATGGACAAACTACTTATCACAAAATGCTAAACTGTAAAGTTGGTTTAAAAAATCAGTATCGCCAAAGGCGGCATCCGAAATTAACGGAAAAAATCAAACTTATAAAACATGAATATGATTTTATATTTCCAAAATTACCTACCGAAGTAGACTTGGCGGGAATTGGCACCGCTACTTTTTGAATAAAAGCCGGTTGCCAGGGTTGCGTTGAGCCCGTTCTCTTCACCCTTCTCTATAAAACCCAAAAAATTGGGTATGAAAGATAGAGGAATATTACTTTTGCAAAACTTGCGTAATATTGTTGGCGCAAAACTATTAGCTTTTTATCTAATATTCAACTTTATTAACGAATTTTTTTACAATAGGGTTTAAAGGTGGAGCGGTTTAAAGGTATAGAGGTACAAAGGTTCAGAGGTTTTCCTCCATACCTCTATACCTTTATACCTTTATCCCCATATACCTTTATCCCCATATACCTTTTTAACATGAAAATTGAATTAAACAGAGCAGATGATGCTTTTCATTTTATTTCTAGTAATCAAGATGGTTTAACAGTCGAGTCGGATGGTTCGCCAGCAATCGGAGGTGGCAATAAAGCAATGCGACCTATGGAGATGGTTTTATCAGCGGTGGCTAGTTGTAGTTCTATTGATATTGTGATGATTTTGAAAAAGCAACGACAACGGTTAGATGATATTAAAGTGACGGTCGAAGGAAAAAGAGCAGAAGGAAAAATTCCTGCTGTTTTTACGGATATTCACATCCATTTTAAATTGACGGGAAAAATCAAAGAAAAGAAAGCAGAACAGGCCGTTAAAATGTCTATGGAGCAATATTGTTCAGTTTCTAAAATGCTAGAAGAGACGGTTAATATTACACATAGTCATGAAGTAATTATGGTTGACTAAAATTGACTTTGATGAATTATTGATACTTTAAATCTGAATTATGGCACAACCTAAAAAAAAATTACCCTTTGATCTTTTAGATAAGTTTCTTTTTGGGATTAGTGTATTGTCGGTATTAGGGATGTTGACGTTACTCGTTTTAAATTATGGGGAATTACCTGATAAAATACCGATGCATTTTGATGCTAATGGAAATGCTGACCGATATGGAAATAAAGGAGAAATATGGATGCTACCAGTTATCGGAATGGCTTTACAAGCGTTGCTATGGGGGCTTTCAAGAATACCTCATACTTTTAATTATGCAGTTAAAATCACGGAAGAAAATGCAGCTAAACAATACCAGTTTTCTGTAAAAATGATGAGAGTTTTAGCAGCTATAATTGGATTTAGTATCACTTTTATTGTCTGGGAAATCATCAAAGGTGCTAAAGCAAATACTAGCGAATTAAATCCTTTTTTCTTACCTCTTTTTATAGCAACTATCTTAGGTACGCTAGGCTATTTTATAGGTAAATCTTTAAAAGAAAATTGATGACAAAAAAAATATTATTGACCAATAAAGGAATCCACCCTTTTTTGGGTGAAAAATTAATAGAATTAGGGTACGATTGTGAATTTGACTACACTTCTTCCAAATCTGAAATTGAAGAAAAGTTATCTAATTATTATGGCGTTGTTATGAAAAGTCGGTTTAAAGCAGATTCGACTTTTTTTAAAAAAGGAAAAAAGCTCAAATTCCTAGCGAGAGTAGGCGTGGGATTTGAACATATTGATGTTGATTTTGCCAAAAAGAAAGGGATTAAAATTATCCTTTCTCCTGAAGGAAGCCGAGATGCAGTCGGAGAACATACAATGGGTTTATTATTAGCCCTTTTTAATAATTTGCCAAAAGGAGACCGAGAAATAAAAGCAGGGGCGTGGATTCGGGAGCCTAATCGAGGCATTGAAATCAAAGGGAAAACGGTTGGGATTATTGGTTATGGAAATATGGGACAATCCTTTGCAAAGAGATTAAGTGGATTTGGTGCTAAAGTTTTGACTTATGATAAGTACAAAAAAAACTATGGAAATAATTACGCAAAAGCCGTTTCATTAACCACTATTTTTAAGCAAACAGACATTCTGAGTTTACATATTCCCTACGATAAACACAATCATTATTTTGTAGATAAGGATTTCCTTAAAAAATTTAAAAAGCCAATTTATATACTCAACACGGCAAGAGGATTGGTCTTGAATACAAAAAATGTGGTAAAATCCATGAAAAAAGGAAAGATTTTAGGGCTTGGATTAGATGTTTTAGAATACGAAGAGCAGTCCTTTGAAGCATTCAAAGGAGATACTTTGCCAAAACCATTTCAATATTTGATTCAGTCTGATAGGGTAGTATTGTCTCCCCATATTGCTGGTTGGACAATGGAATCTAAGTTAAAACATGCGCAGACTATTGTGAGGAAAATTGAGGCTTTGAAATAACAAGGGATTCAATTTTTATAGAAGATTTAAGCATCTGTGTTCCTTTAATAATCTGTGGGGAAAATTAATACCACGGATAATTAAAGGGACACGGATAATTATCATTTTTCTTTCTGATGCTCAATAACAAGTTAAAACTGTAAGGCTAAATTTAATGACTTTTGATAGAAACAAAACAGCTTCCTATTATTAAATATAGTTAAAAATGGATATAAAAAAATCCGTTACTAAAATAGATTA
>CAYMSC010000329.1:0-7565 GCA_964392805.1 uncultured Saprospiraceae bacterium | reverse complement strand
TTTAAAATCTGACTTCTGACAGAAAAATGTAATTTTTCGGTCTGACTTCTGACCTCTCTTCAAAATCACTTTTTTATCCCGTTTGGAGTATAGAAAATCACCAAAGATTTAATAGAAAAAAATTATGTGGTTAATAGGTTTTCTCCTGCTTTTCTTGATTGGTTTTACCTTATTTCTAAAATTCCATCCCCAATTCGGCGGAACCATGCGCCCAAGTGAAAAAGCACGCTATGCAAAATCAAAACATTGGGATGGAAATAAATTTGTAAATCTAACGGATACGCCTATCGGGATTCCCTACAAATCGTTCTTTAGTTTATTACGAGAGCAGTTAGCTAATGCCAAAACTAAGTTTCCTAAAAAGCCCATTCCAGTACAAGTCTTTGATAGTAAAAAATTTAATAGTCAGCCCAATCAGCCAAAATTCATCTGGTATGGACATGCCGTTTTATTACTCCAACTAAATGGCAAAAATTTGTTGATTGACCCGATGTTTGGGCCAGATACTACCCCAATTGCCCCTTTTGCCAATAAACGCTTTAGTGAAAATACGTTAGCTATTATAGATGAGCTTCCACCAATTGATGCGGTGTTAATCACGCATGACCATTATGACCATATTGATTATGCCAGTTTTAAAAAAATAAAAGGGAAGGTAGATACCTATTTTGTAAGTCTTGGCTCTGCTCGACATTTAGAACATTGGGGCATAGATTCCACAAAAATCACCGAATTTGATTGGTGGGACGAACTTGATTTTCACAACATTAAAATAACCTTTACCCCCTCTCGACATTTTTCTGGCAGAGGTTTATTTGATAGAACAAAAGTACTTTGGGGCGGCTGGGTTTTCCAAACCAACGAGCATTCCGTTTACTGGTCAGGAGATGGTGGCTATGGCGACCATTTTAAAGAAATAGGCGAAAAATTTGGTCCTTTCGATTGGGCATTTATGGAATGTGGGCAATACAACGAAGCTTGGCGGCCCATCCATTTATTTCCCGAAGAAAGTGTGCAGGCGGGCATTGATGCCAAAGGCAAGATTTTCATTCCATATCATTGGGGCGGTTTTGCTTTGGCGATGCACCCTTGGAAAGAACCGATTGAACGGTTTGTGGCAGCAGCTACAGCAGCACAAATCGCTATATGTACGCCTAAGATTGGAGAGGTTGTGGTTTTGGGGGAAGAAACTACCGAAAATTGGTGGGAAGCAATGAATTAAGGGGAAACGAAAAAAATAACCAACGCATAAAATAACACAGCTTGCTCCAAAACTTCGGAGACCTAGAACAAAAAGACGGATAGTTTTCTCCCAAAGTATGCGTGCGTGCTAACTAATAAAAGGAAGAAACTATCCGTCAAAAAAGGTCTCAAAAAAGAAAACTACACCAAAAATTCTTAGATGCTTTTATTACTTGAAGCAATTTTAGCATTTTTGTTTTTGTTCAGGGATTATAATTGGTGTTAAAAGTTGTTGTGGTTATTAATTTGTTATTTATATTGTCGATGATAAGCTAGTACAGGTCAAGTATTCAAATACACAATTTTACCAATCACCTCACTTTCTTTCTCCTTCCCAATTGATATTTTACAACTTTTGCCGTTGGCGCTCTAGGGGTAATCATTGTTTGCAAATAATGCTTCGCTTTTTTCAAATCTTTAAAACTTGTCAAAATACAGTATACATATTCCCCATCCTCTAATTGGTCATAATACACGTTACCAAATTGTGTAAAAAGTTTATGATCTCTTTTCAAAGGCAATTCGCTAGTTGTTAATTCAAGGACAATCCCCGAATAAGTTAGTGGAAGCT
Source organism: uncultured Saprospiraceae bacterium (assembly GCA_964392805.1). Taxonomy (GTDB): domain Bacteria; phylum Bacteroidota; class Bacteroidia; order Chitinophagales; family Saprospiraceae; genus JAFMDF01. The sequence goes on along the minus strand of CAYMSC010000329.1, from coordinate 5,752 downwards.
TTTTGTGATGCCTATAATACTTAGGCGTTTTCTTTGGATAAAAAAATGCTTTATTTTCTGTAATTTCAGTCGATTCCGTAGATTCATGGAACGCAAAAAAGTCATCTTGCTGAGCCGAGAGCATAGCAAGGCTTACAAAAAGGCATAGGATGCCTAGGTGAATTTTTTTATAGTGTTTCATGATGTATATTAGTTACCCTAATCTCTACGATTATAGTAGAAAATAGAAGTTTGTTTTAACGTCAAATTCATGCCAAAAGTAATACTAATCGCATTTTTGTTATACTATGATTTATTTGTAGAGAAAGTAGATTTTGGTCTAGTGTTCCACAGCATGCTAAAAGTTTTTTGAAATGCTTTTAGGGTAGCTTTAGTGGATTGGATTTTACGAAGTGAGTGGTCATCCGAAATATCGTTCGGTGGAACACTCTTTTGGAGATTCTCTCTATTTTCTGAAATTGTAAATTCATCTACATGGTCTTCTTCTAATCGTTCTGAAGGATTAGAAGTCGATTGGTTATTCTCTGAGTCGGTATTTGATTTAGGATTTTGATTGTCTATCAAAAATATTGAGATAGAGGAGATAATCATAGCCATAACCGACAATGGTAGGAAATATTCCATAGTGTTCCGTAGGTTCAATTGATATTAAAATAGGTGTCTTTTTTTGCATTGGATAAAGTAAATACTCCAAACCATAGCATCCTTTCTACGCTATTATAATATACAGGTTTCAGAAAAATTGCCTGACTGCATTTTTTAAAAATGTAAATAAGAAAAATAAAACAACTACTTTTTCACAAAGGAATAGTTGGGTGTTTTTTTATCAAAACAAGTGTTCTTATACTTGCTTTTAACACTTATTTTTGTCATTTGCCGAAGCAATAACTTGTCAGTAATTTTAATACAATCGCTTCCGATTGATTTTCTTTCCTGTTCATTTAGAGATTATAATCCGTATTAAAAAGTGCTTTATTTGGCGTTTTTTCAGCCTTTGTCCGTTGCACAATGCAAATATCACTAATATATTATAAAAAAACAAATATATAATCACTTAATCACTCATTTTTTGTGACATTCTTTTTGGATTAAAGCATCTTTCGTTTTGGCAAGATGCTTTAGTAAACGGATAATAATTACACTTAATCGGTCATTATCAATTTTTTATCTATTAAAACAAGTTAAAATGTGACATTTTATAAGCTTTAAAATAAATATTTTTTTTTCAACATTTTTATGCAAAAAAAAAATTTTTCATCCCCAAAAACTATCAAAAACAATCCAAAAACCTTGAATTCATTGGTGCTCTTGGCTATTTTTTAAATAATCTATTTGTAATTTTTGCAGGCATATTTAAGCGGCTAATTTTTTTATAAAAAAGAGGAATGATTCCTTTAAATCAGGTAAAATATTAGTAATTATTCAGAACCGAGAGCCGAGAATAGAGAACAGAGATTTATTTTTCGGAAATTTGACCATTTTGAATCTATTAAATTAATTAAACTTCCTTCCTTAAAACTTCTAAAGGTGGCTTTGAAACGACTTCTCGACTATTCAACATACCGATAATTATCGTTAGAGCTGTAATGCTTGCAAACACAAATAAAGGTGGGGTAAGCCTTGGAGAAAAAGGGATTTCAAATTCATACTTTGCCAACAACCAACTGATACCAAAAGACAAGAGGATGCCTGTTAAGGTAGACAATATCCCTAGCATAAAATATTCGAAGCCATTAATTTGTAAGATTTGTTTACGATTTGCACCCAATGTTCTCAATAGAACACTTTCTTTGACTCGTTGATATTTGCTTAATACGACTGAACTAATTAGCACTAAAAGTCCTGTCAATATGCTAAATAATGCCATGAATTTGATGACAAAAGAGACTTTATTTAAAATGGTATCGACAGTCTTTAAAATTTGGGTTAAATCAATGACGGAAACATTCGCGAATCCTTTGACCAAATCTCTTTGGAACTTTCCAGAGACCTCTTCATTTGGAGTACGAGTTACCACCACATGAAATTGAGGAGCGTTTTCTAATACCCCCGTAGGAAAAATGACAAAGAAATTGGTTTGTAATTGCCCAAAAGTGATTTTTCTAACATCAGAAATATAAGTTTCTATCAAAGCACCTTGGACATTGAATACCAATTTTGACCCAACTTCTGCCTTCAAATTATCTGTGATGTTATCCGCTACGGATACCCAAACGGTATCACTTTTTGGACGGTCGCCATGCCAAGTTCCTTGTATAATGGCTTCATTGGCGGTCATGGTATCTCGATAGGTTACTCGATATTCTCTTCCATAAGCCCAGTTAGATTTATGTGTTTCTGTGGTATCTGCTCTATTTTGTTCTTTAGTGATGCCATCAATGGTCTCCATTCGCATAGTAACTATCGGGACATTCTGAATTAGTGGCAATTCATAATCTTTTGTTAGTTGTATCACCCCTTCCTTTTGATTCGTCTGAATGTCATACATAATCATATTTGGCTGGTTGCCTCTGCCCGAAAATTCTACCTGACTTAATAATAAGTCTTGCGTGAAAAATAGTGTAGAAATTAATGCGGTTCCTAAGCCTATCGAAACCAATAAAATAAGGGTTTGATTATTCGGTCGATAAAGATTAGCTATACTTTGTCGCCAAACATAACTCCATTTTACAGGGAAAAACTTTTTAACGGCCCACATTACAAATTTTGCTACTCCTGCTAATAATAGAAAGGAAATTCCGACTACTGCTATAAATCCTACTGCTGTTACCCACCGTCCTGTTTGATACCACGTAAATCCACCAATGAAGAGAATAATTAAACCAATTACTAACCACCTCAAGGGGTCTCTTGTTCCCGTCTCTGGCTCGTAGGAAGCACGTAAAGTTTTTAATGGAGATATTTTTCTAATTCCTAATAGAGGAATTAAGGCAAATAATACAGCTACGGCTACACCCGTAATTATGCCTAAGAAAACGGCTCCAAGGGAAATATCTGTGCTGATATTTTCTAAAGGTAGAAATTCACCCAGAATGACAGGTAATAGTTTTTGTAAGACACTGCCCAATAGGGCACCGAGTATCGCACCTATCAAACCCATGACTAAGATTTGTAGTAGATAGATGATGAAAGCTTGCTTGCCACTTGCTCCTAATGTTCGTAGAACGGCTACGGTACTTAGTTTACTTTTAATATAAATATGAACGGCACTAGCCACACCAATACAACCTAAAATTAATGCTATAAAACCGACCAAATTTAAAAAGTCGGTCATCGTATTAAAGGCTCTACCTAAATTTTCTTTGCGTTCCTCAACCGTATCATAGCCCATAGAGGCAGGACGCAAGGTTGCTTCTAAGGTGTCTACCAAATTTTTCCCTTCTAACCCTTCTTTTAATTTATAAAAATAATTATAATCGACTCGGCTACCAAACTGAACCAATTCGGTGGCTTCCAAAAACTGTTTGGGAATATAGACAACGGGTAAAACTGCTCCAGCAAAACCAGAACGTCCCGGTGCTGCTTTTAATAAACCTTCTATTTCAAAAGTGACTTTACCAATTTTTATAGAATCGCCTTTTTCTAAGCCAAATTGAACCATTAAGGTTTTTTCTAATAAAGCTTTTTTCCCTTTCTTAAAGGTTTGATGAGCATTAGATGGTTCGGTTGAAAATTCGCCATAGTAAGGATAGTTTCCTTGTAAGGCATTGACATGAACCATTCTTGTATCATCCGTTTTTGGTAGATAGACCATCGACGCAAAAGAAACCACATCCGACCGTTCTTCTTCTATGTATTTAATCTTTTCATTGATAGAATCAGGCATCGGATGATTACTTTCTACCACTAAGTCTGCACCTAATAATTTGTTGGCTTCTTTGTTGATGTCTGTTTGTAAATTTTCGCCAAAAGAACTAATGGCTACCAAGGCAGCTATTCCTAATATAATCGAAGAGACAAATAGAAAAAGTCGGCCTCTATTTCGTCGACTATCTCGCCAAGCCATTTTAACAAGCCACGGAAAATTGATATTATTCATTCTATTGATTAGCTAAGAAACTCGAATTTTAAGATTTCCTACTTTTGTAATTTTGATTCCTCAAAAATTAATGTAACTTTATAGTTCTTGAAGCACTCATTAATTGCCTCAAAGTAACAAGCTAAAAATTATTAGGTTCGACTTTATTTTAATTATCTCCCTCTTTTCTAATATTTTTAGCTCTAATCCTCCTTTTTACAGACAAATACCACCTATTAACAAAAAAGATGTAACCATCTTTAATGCTATTTGCTTATTTTCTAATTTTTAAATTGGATAAAATGGTAGGAGCATTAATATACAAGTTTTCTTTCTTACTGATTGGAATAAGAAACTATGAGGCTGTCTCATAAGTCCTTCGAATATAAATTCGGGACTACAAACTGTAAAAAAAATCATAATAATCTAATTATCAATTTGAAATGAATAGTGTTTTTTCTGTTTGGTAAAGGAGCATCCAAATGTTCCGTCTTTTGAGACAACTACTAAGAAAAACTATATAAAACACTCTACAACTAAAGACAGATGAGCGAAAAGATTAAGACTATAATAATAGAAGATGAATCTATTTTTAGAAAAAGCCTGAGTATGTATCTTCGAAATCGACCAGAATTTGAAGTAATGGGAGATTTTGATGATGGCGAACCAGCTTTACAATTTCTAAAAAGAAAGCATGAGGTGGCTGTTGTCCTTTTAGATTTGAATCTGCCAACGACTGACGGCTTAGAAATGACTCGTAAAATACTGGAAATTAATCCTAATATAAGTATTCTTATTTTATCACAAGAAACAGAAAAATCGCTCATCTTACAGGCTTTAAAGAACGGCGCACATGGCTATGTGACTAAAGATGCACCGATTGATGAATTATTGGTGGGTATTAAAGCTTTAGCAAAAGGAAATAATTATTTTTCTAGTAATATCTCGGCTAAAGTAATGGTGCAATTTAATACGACTCAAACAGGTGTTACCACGGCAAAGATTAAACCATTCATTACAAATAGAGAACAGCAGATTCTCGAATTTTTGTATAAAGAATTGACTAATAAGGAAATAGCAAGTCAATTATTTATCTCCCCACGAACAGTTGATACTCACAAAAGAAATTTAAGAAAAAAATTGAATGTTAAAAGTAGTGTCGGGCTTATCAAATATTATTTAACTAATTTTCAACAAACAAAAGCTGTATAACAATGGTTCGTGAAGTAATTGAATTAAATTTGAAATAATTTTATAGATAATTAGCTCACCTAAAACAAAAATTTAGGTGATGGACATAAAAAATATGTATGATGCATAGGCATCATTCCAAATTATCCCCATACGTAAAAAAGTTCTAGTTAAAAGCTACTTCATGTGCTTCTATCTTCAACTTTTGAATAGTTCTTTGAATATGCTTGATTTTTTGAGTACGCACTTTTTGTTGATATTGAGCTAAAGGTTGAGGTCGATAAGCCTCTCTTTTCTCAATCATGTTGTAAACGATAATCGCCAATTTTCTAGCCGTAGCAGTAATTGCTGTTCCTTTGCCGTGACGACTAGCCATTCTGTGGTAAAAATGGGCTAATGGATTATCCTTCACTTTAGCTAAACCGATAGCAGATTGTCTAAAGGCTATCCTTAATCTAGCTTTACTTTTTCGAGTTTTGCTAGAAGGGTTTAAGTAACGGCAAAACAATAACTTGAACATCTAGGACGGCTTCTTTTGATCCT
>CAYMSC010000328.1:0-7625 GCA_964392805.1 uncultured Saprospiraceae bacterium | reverse complement strand
GGATTCTAAACAAATTAAAAAATTAGTAAATATCTATTTTCAATCTGACGCTCTAAAAATATATTAACCGTTAGTTACAATAAAATTATACATTTTAATTCATCGTTTATAGTTCATCATTCATCGTTTGGTGACAATATTGAACAAAATTACTTCCTTTATTAAACGTAGGAGATTTCGTTAGGTCACTTATATGGAGGGAAATATACTGCTACAGGAAAGAAAATTACAAAAATCATGCTATCAAAGCAGCAGGTATATTGATTTAAACGTTCTATCAACAGAAATTGTATTTATCATACATTTCCTAAGATTAATTTAAATGTGCATAAAAAAATCGGTAGCTAATGCTAACCGATTTTTTTACGTTTAAGTTTATTTTATTTAAGAGATAGCTCTCGAATAATACAACATATCTGTACTCGGCACTCCTTGTCTCATCCCTAATTGTCTCGCCAATGTCACCAATTGCCCTCGATGGTAAGTAGAATGATTCATGCAATGATGAATCATTACTTTTGGTAACATTTCCCATTTTGTTCCATCCCATGTATTATAAATAATTGGGCTATCAAAAAAAATAGCTGGCTGGTTATGAACAAATTGTGCAAAATCTTTGGAACTCTTTAGAAGTGCGTTAAATGCCTCTTTTGTTGTTCCAAATTCATCCTCTACTCTTTTGTTATTGCCTGGCTGCTGCGCCAATCTAGCCAACCAACTTCTTTCCGCACTTAAAATATGGATTAAAGTTTTACGAATCGAAGGGAAACTATTTTCAATCGGTCGACTTAATAATTCTTCCGATTTATCCGCAAAAAAATCCGCTAATTTTTCGTTCGCCCAGATATTATAATCGCAGTAGTAAGTAAGTAATTCTTTCATTAGATGATGGGGATGAAACGCGATATAATCAACCTCAAGGGTATCTACTAATTTTTTGAAGTTGAGATTGAATTTGAAGTTGAGATTGAAAATTTACATCTGTCTTCTGACAGATTTATCGATTTTTAATCTGACTGCTCACTTATTATGATTGTTTTAAGCCTCCTCTGCTCCTTCAGCTGCCAGTTCTGCCTCATTAATCGTCTCTACTTCTTTATCGATATAATATAAAGACATCGGGCCTTTGCCAATTAGTTTGATTTTATCTAATAAGGACCGAATCAAATTCTCCTCTTCTCGTTGTTCCATAATATACCACTGCAAAAAATTATTGGTCGTATGGTCATTTTCTTTCAACGAAATATCCATCAATTTATTAATGGATGCTGTTACTTTTTGTTCGTGTTTATAAACTTCCTGAAACATCTCTTGTGCAGACTCAAACTCATGTGGAACGGCCTTAATAGCTGGAGTCAAAGCATGCGCATCCACTTCACTCAAGTAAGAAAATATTTTTAGCATATGCATTCTTTCTTCTGCTGATTGTCTGTGCATAAATTTAGCACAACCTTCTAAGCCTTCTTTATCACACCAAGAAGCCATTGAAAGATATAAAAAAGAAGCCTGCCCTTCTAATTGAATTTGAGCATTCAAGGCTTTCGTCATCTTATCTGAAATCATACTTAATTTTTTAGTTTTTGATTATTGAGGATAGGTGCTATCTATGCTGCTATTGTTTTAGCAATATAGGTAGTAAGATAAAAATAGTTAAACACAAATATATATCCGAAGGTTCTCTTATAAAAGCAGGTAGGCTAATTCGGAATAAATCTAATTAAAAGTAGTGGCACAAATCTACAAATCACACATAGTACCTTTTGGACAACGTTTACATTGTTTGCCTTTCTTATACTTCTTACAACATTTTTTCTTCAGCTTTTTACCTTGGACCGTTGGCAATGCAAATGGTAGACGCAAATTAGCGTGTTCTGGATGAAAACTTCGTTTGTTAATTGCTGGAGTATCCATAAGAAAACTATTGCTTATTTTTATTTAATCTAAATAAGAACAAATATAATAGCTTTCTCGCATATTTTTAAAATATTACCGATTTTTAATAAAAAAAATTTACTTACCCAACCCTTTTCTCAATTAACCTGCCCTAATAGTAGTTTTTTTTCTCCTCACTCCTAACCTGGCAAAGCCAGTACCATAATGAATAAATGATAAAATTAGTAAATCCCGATGAATCGGGACAAGTTGAGTAAATCTTGGCTCTTTACCCCTATTTAATCATTTATTCATCTATTCATTTTCTCATTTCCTGCCAAAACCTGTCCCGAACATCAGGAAAATCGCACGATTTTATTGGTAAGAAACTAAATAAACTTCAACTTCAAGGTTTAAGCCACCTACGGCGGGGAAATTGAGGTTGAGATTGAGATTTAAAAATATATCGATTCCGATTTGTATCGGAATTGGTTTCAATGCTCGGTTAAGCGCCTAATTTATACTTTTAAATAGTTTATTGAGAAACAACTGTCGATAATCTTCCGTTTAATGTAATTATAACCAGTTCACATTAATTTTATTACTAACACATACAAGCTTAAAACAAACCTACATTACTAATTATCAATAACTTAGACCACCAATACCTTAATAAATAGTAAGACCAGTTACTAACTCCCTTAAAATCAGTTTTCCAATCCTACCTATAATTCACACCCAGTATTTAATGTATAAAGAAGCTATTTCTTTAATAAATATTTATTTTAATAATATACAAATATTATTTAATAATTGAATTTGTTTATACAACAATCCTCAACAGTAATCTTATTCATTGATGCTCATTTTTTGCCCTATGCTTGGTATTTCAAGCTTGTAAAATAAATCAATGAACAAAACAGCCATCATCTATCGGATGATATAAAGTACGTTTTCAAACCAAAACCTGTCCTTAAAAATTAATAATTACAATTAGTAAAACTAATAGAGGGGCTTACGCCTATCTAATAGCCCAAACTATTTCTTTTTAATAAAATTCATAATATTATGAGTACACTTCACAAAAAATCTAAACATCACTTTAAATCGGTTGTCCTGACAACTTTTTTAGTGTTTTTCTTTATTAGCTTTTCAAAAGCTCAAATCAACCTGACTGATTGGAGAATAAACGCTCCATCATCTACTAAAGCACGAAGCAATACTACGTTTAAAGGATTACCAGAGGAAGCAGTCAAAGCTTCTATTTCCATTGTTGATTTTAAAAGAAAATTACAAAAAGCACCACAAGAAATTGTTCTCCCAACTCCTGATGGTAATTATGAGACTTTTATTATTGAACCGACCAATGTCGTTGCAAAAGAAGTAGCCCATTTGTACACCATTAAAACTTTTAGGGGATATAAAAAGGAGAACCCAACTGTATTAATGGCTTGTGATATAAGTGACTATGGTTTCCACGCAGCCATTTATGCGGGAAAGCATACTTATTTTATAGAACCCGCCTCTACTAATATTTCAGAGGTGGAACAGCATTATATTTATTTTAAACATCAATCCAAAGCGGGAAAGGTTAAATGTGGTGTTACTGCAAATATGCATCATGTGCAACAAGCAGTAAATTCGGTCCGTCAAAATATCCCAAATACCAAACGAACTTATCGGTTAGGGATTATAGCTTCGGGAGAATACAGTCAGCAGTTTGGAGGTACTCCTTTTAGTACCACGAATACTTTGAATGCCTTAGCTTCTGGTGTAAATATAATTAATCCGATTTTTTTAAGAGATTTAGGAGTTGAATTCAACCTAGTTTCTACCGCAGCTATGGTTTACTCAGACCCTGACACAGACCCTTTTAACTTGGATGACCAAGTAGAAATTGTGGAGTTGGGTCACACCCTTATTGTGGAAACTTTAGGAGAAAATGGCTTTGATGTAGGTCATGTGGTTGCATGGGAAAATACGGGCGGAATTGCTTCTTTAGGAGTTGTTTGTAATGATTTCAAAGGGGAAGGTTTTTCTGGTGCAGATGGGTCTGTCACCACACTTTGGGTAGATTTTGTGGCGCACGAAATTGGACACCAATTTGGTGCAGTGCATAATTTTTCTTCGGAGGAATGTGAAGCTTCCGTAGACGGTTTTAGATTTGAACCTGGGGAAGGGTCCTCTATTATGGCCTATGCTAATGTATGTGTAGACTCCGTTCAATATTCGGCAGGTGCTGACCCTTATTTTCATTATGCTTCTATCAAAACTATGCAGGAGTATATTGCCACTACCAATTGTGCTATTACCGCTAGTGCTGGAAATAGTAATGACCCTGTGCCTGCCGCTCAAAATAGTATTACCATTCCTAAGCAAACACCTTTTGTATTGGTTGGAAGTGCAACAGATGTTAATGACTTCCCAAGTAATCTAACTTATAATTGGGTTCAATTTGACGGCAATGGTAGCACAACTACGGGTTCCCCAGATTGTAGTTCTACAACGGCTCCATTGTTCAGATATAGAGCTCCTGTCGATGTTTCCCTTCGCAGCTTTCCGCTATATTCGGACGTAATCGCTGGAAATAATAATGCGATACAATGGGAAAAATTACCCTGTATTGCTAGAACCATGAATTTTGCCTTAATTGTAAGAGATAATAATTCAAGTTTTGGTCGAGTAGCAGCAGATAGCATGATTGTAACGGTTGCCGATACGGGGCCTTTTGAAGTTACTTTCCCAAATGGTGGACAAACCTTCACAGGTAATACCTTTAATAATATAACTTGGACGGTCAATGACACAGATACTCATTGTAGCAACGTAGATATTCTTTTATCCATTGATGGCGGCGAAACTTATACGGTTATCGCAAATGCTACCCCAAATGATGGAGCTCAAGTTGTAGCTATCCCAAATAATGCAAGTTCAACTGCTAGAATTTTAATCCGTTGTGATGTAGCTGGAGGTTTTAGAGGGGCTTCTACTTTTTATGATGTATCTAATGCTAATTTCACTATTACCGAAGGTGCTACTGTCATAGATGCTGATAATGACGGAATAGAAGCCAGTATCGACTGCAATGATAATGATGCATCTGTCGGTGCCCAACAACCAGTGGGTACTGCATGTAATGATGGCAACGTGAATACTTCTAATGATGTCATTCTTGCGGATGGATGTAGTTGTGCAGGTACGATTATCAATACAACTGTAGACAATGACAATGATGGTTTTAATGCTGATGTTGATTGTGATGACAATAATGCGACGATTAATCCAGGGGCAACAGAATTTCCTAATAATAGTGTAGACGAAAACTGTGATGGTATCATACTAGTAATTGATAATGATAACGATGGTCAAAATTCTTCGGTTGACTGTGATGATAATAATCCTAATATTGGTCCAATACGTGCGGCAGGTACTGCTTGCGATGATGGAAACCCGAATACAGTAAATGATGTCATTCTTGCAGATGGATGTAGCTGTGCAGGTACGATAGGTAATATACCCACCGACAATGACAATGATGGCTTTAATTCTGATGTTGACTGTAATGATAATAATTCGACCATCAATCCCAACGCTACAGAAGTTCCTAATAATAATGTGGATGAAAACTGTGATGGTATTGTACTAATCATTGATAATGATAATGATGGTCAAAATTCTTCGGTTGATTGTGATGATAACAACCCTAATATTGGCCCAATACGTGCGGCAGGTACTGCTTGCGATGATGGAAATCCGACGACTATAAATGATGTCATCTTAGCAGATGGATGTAGCTGTGCGGGTATCATTTTTGACCCTAATGCTTGTATAAACAACGGAGGCGATGCTGATAGTGATGGTATCTGTGCAGATATTGATTGCAATGATAACAATCCAACTATTGGTGCGCAACAAACACCAGGTACGGCATGTAATGATGGAAATTCCAATACTTCAAATGATATCATTCTTGCGGATGGATGTAGCTGTGCGGGTACCCCAATTGGTCCAGACGAAGATAATGATAATGATGGATTTAATTTTGATGTGGATTGTAATGATAATAATCCGACCATCAATCCTGGTGCTATGGAAGTTCCTAATAATAATGTGGATGAAAATTGTGATGGGATTGCACTAATCATTGATAATGATAATGATGGTCAAAATTCTTCGGTTGATTGTGATGATAACAATCCTAATATTGGCCCAATACGAGCGGTGGGTACTGCTTGCGATGATGGAAATCCGACGACTATAAATGATGTCATTCTTGCGGACGGGTGTAGCTGTGTGGGCACCATTTTTAACCCTAATGCCTGTATAAACAACGGAGGCGATGCCGATAATGATGGTATCTGTGCAGATATTGATTGTAATGATAATAATCCAGCTATCGGGGCGCAACAAATACCGGGTACAGCATGTAATGATGGAAATTCCAATACTTCAAATGACGTCATTCTAGCAGATGGATGTAGTTGTGCGGGTACGATCATTAATACCACTATCGATAATGACAATGATGGTTTTAATGCTGATGTTGATTGTAATGATAATAATTCAGCTATCAATCCAGGGGCAACAGATGTTCCAGGTAATGGAATTGATGAAAATTGTGATGGCGTTGATGGAACGGCTACAAGTATGTGTACTGTACCTGAAAATATTCAATCTGAAGTCTTGTCTAATAGATCCGCTTTTCTTACATGGAATGCGGTACCATCCGCAACTTCTTATTCCGTTCAAATTAGATTTAAGGGACAATCAAGATGGCTAATTACCACAGAAGTCTTATGGAATAAAGCATCTATTTTTGGTCCTCCTAATAGAAACTACGAATTTAGAGTAAGAACAAACTGTGATGACGAATCATCTGCCTTTAGTGAAATATTTGAATATTCAACGATTCTTGCTTTTTCCAATACCGCAAGTAGTCGAAATGCAACTAATTTTGTAGCAGATATTACTATTGCTGATGATATCGCAGAAACGATACAATTAACCCCGAATCCAGTTAGAGACGCTTTATCCTTACAATATTCTGCAAAGGATAAGGCAATAATAACTATCTACCACACTTCTGGTCAATTAATTAAACAAACAAGCATTTCTAAGGATAATTCTTTACATTCAATTAATGTAAGTGATTTGGAAGCTGGACTTTATTTATTGATGATTGAAGAAAGTGGGAATTTACCAGTTACTAAACGATTTATTAAAATCAATTAGTAACTGATGTTACGCAACAGCACCAAAGGTGCGACATATATTAACATGGGGTGCAAGCCCTATGGAAAATGAAGGAGGTAGAACTGCTAGCTCTGAAGGAGCGATATATAAAATAACGCCCGATTTATGCCGCACCTTTGGCGCTAAAGAATTTTTCTTCGCGTAACATAAGTTAGTAATATTAAATCCTATAAAATAAGATTAGGGCGTCACGAGTTTTCGTGATGCCCTTTTTTCATAGTTCTATGTTTAACTTGACAATATTAAATTAAAACAATTTTTATATAATACTTCTTCACCACATAGCCACATAGTCAATTCACCTAGTAATCATAGCTGTTTTAGCCGCAAAACTATACGAACTATTAGACCTTATGTATAAAAAAACGTTATATTCCGCGCGTGCGCATGTAAAACTATACACTTACGTGCTATTTTAGGTCGAAATAATCGCTGTACATAAAGTCTATTGTGTTTATACTATGTGGCTATGTGGTGAATATTTCATTTTTGAATAATCT
>CAYMSC010000327.1:0-7629 GCA_964392805.1 uncultured Saprospiraceae bacterium | reverse complement strand
AAAATCCGTGTGGAAACCAAAATCCGTGTGGAAATAAAATCCATGAGGAACAAAAATCCATGAGGAACAAAAAGTTAGCAGCAATTTTTATCTGACTATCTAAAAAACAAAAACTGTGGAGAAATCCCTAGCCAATATACTACCTTTCCTATTGATATTATTCGCCATAAACGGGTATAGCCAAAACGATATTTGCACAGGAAATTTGGGGGATAATATTTTTGAGACAGGAGATTTTGGAAGCGGACAAGCCAATATTCCAAGTAGACCCGATAATCTTACTTCCACCTACACCTATGTATCACAAGGCCCACCTAGAGACGGAGCTTTTACGCTTACCAATAATACAGGAGCATGGTCAGGACTTTTTGCCACCTGGTTGCCACTAATGGACCAAAGTTCAGACCCTGATGGCTATTTTATGGTCATTAATGCAGATTTTACGCCAGGCATTATTTACGAACAAACCATAGAAGGACTTTGTCAAAACACCCTTTATGCTTTTTCCGCAGATATTATTAACCTAATTAGAAGAGGAGTTACGGGCCATATAGCGCCCAATGTTTCTTTCTTATTAAATGATGAGGAATTATATACCACAGGAGACATCGGACAAACAGAAAGCTGGAATACTTTCGGTTTTACATTTACTACGGGTACAGGCGTGACGACGATGAAGCTAAGCCTTAGAAATAATGCACCAGGTGGGATAGGCAATGATTTAGCGGTTGATAATGTCACTTTTAGACCTTGCGGGCCAATTGCTGAAATTTTACCAAGAGACATTGCCAATATTTGTGAAGATGGAGACCCCATAGAAATTAATGCGACCATCAATGGAAATCAATTTGGTGCAGGAGCTTTCCAATGGCAGCAGAGTTTTGATGAAGGAGACACTTGGGTAGATATTGATAGGGCGAATGAAAATGCCATAGAACATACCGAAAGAAGTGCAGGATTTTATTACTATCGGTATTTATTGTCCAACATTCCTGAAAATCTAAGCAATGCTAAGTGTCGGGTTAATTCCAATACCAAAATAGTCCAAGTGGTCCCTAAATTTTTTAATCTGGAAGAAACGATTTGCGAAGGCTTAAATTTTGAAGTAGGCACTGCTAATTATAATCAAACAGGTGTTTTTACTGATTCTTTAATTTCCTCTTTAGGTTGTGATAGTATCGTCACTTTAGATTTGACCGTTGTACCTGACCTTGGAATTACCGCTGATATTCAATTTGAGCATCCGATGTGTACGGGAGACGCAGAAGGTTTTATTGATATTGCGAACGTTGAGAATGCCTATTCTTCCTTTATCGTAGAAGCAGGAGATAGGCAGGAGACAGGTGAAACGATATTTGAAGGATTATCTGCTGACGATTATACCATATTAATAAGGGATGTTGCTGGTTGTACGTTTGAAGAAACCGTAGAATTAATAGATCCAGTACCTTTTGGTATAGATTTGGGGGCTGATTTATTAATTGATTTAGGGGAAATGGTGACTATCAATCCCAATACAAATTATCCAATTGCTCAATATATTTGGACACCTAATCAGGTGGATTGTGGGGAGAATTGTTCCCAACCTAGTTTTTTGCCAACCACTTCTAGCGTTTATAATCTAATGGCTATTTCTGAATTCGGTTGTATCGCTACGGATTCTATTTTTATTAAGGTTGACGCTTCCCGAAAAGTTTTTATACCCAATATTTTTTCTCCGAATGGTGATGGCAATAATGATTTCTTTTCTATCAATGCTGGCATTCCCAACGTACAAGAAATTCTGCAAGTAGCTATTTATGACCGCTGGGGCAATCTGATTTATGACCGTAATAATATAGCAACAGACGAAGGAACTACTTTATGGGATGGGATGCATCGTGGACAAATAGTAGGACGAGGGGTCTATTTATACTATGCGAATATTTTATATTTGGATGGAGCAGAAGAGATTAGTACGGGGACAGTTACGGTGATATATTAGCGGACAGTCCTAAATTAGGTATAGCAATCAAAGAAGTAGGAGAACAATTAGGTAAATCAAATAGCAATAAATATAGAGCAATGTTTTACTATCTGTTAGTTAAGAAATTTAAAAAAGAATCACTTTTCCTAAAGTAAGAACATTGCTCTATGATCTGCTTATTTTTTCCTTGCACTAGGCGGCACCGTAGGCCGAACCTCTACCTTACTCGGCAAAGTCCGAGGATTCATCCGCAATAAATCCACCACCATTTGTCCAATATCTTCTGGTTGAATTTTCCAAGCTTCTGCTTCGGATGGGGTGCGTCCATTAAAATAAGTAGAAACAGACCCCGGCATAATGGTCGTCGTCTTAATTTCATAAGGGCGTACATCCAGCATCACTGCCTGTGTGAAACCAACTAACCCAAATTTACTGGCATTATAAGCTGCGCCTCGCTGAAAGAAGTTCGTCCCAGCCAAACTTGCGATGGTCATAATATAGCCCTTTGATTTTTTTAGAGAAGGAATTGCTGCTTTGACCGTATGAAAAACACCTGTTAAATTAGTATCAATTACAGCATTCCAATCTTCGGCAGTCATTTCATCTATGGAAGCAAATTTTCCGACACCTGCATTGGCAATACAAACATCCAAACGCCCCCATTTATCTAACACTTGCTGAATGGCGTATTCCTCATCCGCTAAATTCTTGACATTGGATTGAATGCCTAAAACTTCACCGTTTCCAATTTTTTGCAGTGCAGCCACAGCAGCATCAATATCTTTTTGAGTCCGTGCAGTAATGGCTACTTTATAGCCTTCTTTTAAACAAGCTTCGGCAATGCCTAAGCCAATTCCTTTAGAACCACCAGTAATATATACGGTCTTATTCATTTTTAAAGTTGATTTTGTTATAGTATTAATATCTTGTTCATACAAACCGCTTGTAAGCTGAAAAGTTTGCTTAATCTAGACCTAATTTATTTAGAGTAGAGAATAGAGACCATTCCTATGGAATTGAGAGAGTAGAGACTTGTAATAGCAAGTCTCTACTCTCTGTTCTCTACTCTCTACTCTAAAAAATCAAAAAAAATCAAAAAATCTGTAATAAATCAAAAAACGCTGCATCTAAAGTGTAAATGAGTCAAAATATCAAACATATCATCGAGACCCATAAAGACAAAATCTTTAAAACTTGTTTAGGATTTACCGGTAATGCTGAAGAGGCAAAAGATTTGGTACAAGAGGTATGTATTCATCTTTGGCAAGGCTTAGAAAAATTTAGAAAAGAATCAACTATTTCGACTTGGATTTATCGAGTAACGGTCAATACTTGTTTGATGTATAAACGAAAAAAGAAAGTGCCTACGGTAGCCCTTTCTAGTATTCAAGAACCCAAAGCAAGTAATGAAAGTACTCTAGATAAATCAGCGGAAGAGGTGAAGTTATTACAACAGCTTATCGCTGAATTACCAGAAAAAGACCGAATTATCATCATTCTTTATTTAGAAAATCTAAGCTATGAAGAAATTGCGGAGGTGACAGGTATTTCTACGAATTACATTGGTGTGAAGATTAATCGCATCAAAAAAATATTAACTAAAAAACTCGTTCGATGACAAATTTCGGGGTCGATTTGATTTCAATTTTTTTTCTGACTATGAGCAAACACCGTTTGTGAACCGCTTTAGCGGATGGGCAGCGAAAAAAATTGGAATTGAAACGACTATATCACGAAATTTGATATCGAACCAAAAAATTATCTCATAATGGAAAAGTTAGAAATGATATGGCATAAATTAGATGCCTTGGAAAAAGCAATAGGTGCTTTAATCGCCAAAGATGCCGTAAAAGAAACCTATCAATTATTAAAAAAGGAAGAGATGGCACAAAGAAAATGGAAGCCTTGGGCTTTGTTGATTATCATTGGAATGATGGCATTCATGACTTGGATAACAGGTGCTTATACTTCTGTGATTTCTATGATGGGTATAGCTTTGATTGCATTGGGTGCTTATTTGATGCTTTATTTTTTGCAGAAAAGTCAAATTAATTTGCAAGGATATGAAGCAAATCCTACTGCTGCTAATTTTGATAAAATGATACGAGAGTCTTTAAAAAAGCGAGTACATTATTGGGCGCTAGGCGTAGCGATTTATACTTTGAGTTTAACTTTTGGTCTACATTTATTAATATTTGGCGTAGCAAGTTTAGTTGGTAAAGGAGGATTAGTAGGCATTTTCTATGGAATTATGTTCGGTTTAACAGGAACCGTAACAGGCAGTATGTATGCTATTCACACCAAAAAATATGAAGTGATTTTTAATCCAAAATATAAGTTGTCATTCACGGACTTTAAAATGCAATAAACATGGATGATTTAAAAGCTATTTGGCAGAAAATCGGAGACTTAAAGGAAGAGGTAGGGGAGATGATTGAAATGAATAAAGTTGAGAGTGTTTACAGCCAGTTAAAAAAAGAGGAAGCGAGAAATAAAAAATGGTTGCCTTGGATGATTCCTTATATTATTGCGGTGACTGCTTTTATATTTTTGGTATATAATTGGATTAGTCAAACCTATTCCGACCGCAACCTAACAACGCAGCAAATTTTGGGGACTTTGCTTATTCCACTCGGTGGTTTTATCATGCTCTATTTTTATCAATTGCATAAGATACCATTGGAGAACAAGGAACATGACCAAACTTCTTTATCCTTTTTGAAAATGGTCAAAGAAAAACTAGCCAAAAAAAGAAAAGCGATACGATTGGGGAATATTACGTATATTTTATTGTTAACGATTGGATTAAATCTTGTAAGCTTTGATTGGGGGGGCACTAGTATTTCGCTATATTGGAAACACCTGCTTTTTTTGAATGGGACTATGTTAGTAATAGGCATTTTTTCTTTTATGTTTGGACTGAAAAAATTTGATAAACAATACAAAGATATATTGACGAGAATAGACCGATTTTTAGCGGAATAATAGCCAAGACCTTGGAGCATTTGAAAATCTCCAAGCGTCTAAGGGCAAAAACAACGCTACTAGATTACTTACCTTTTTAAAAAATAAATCATGAAATTTAAAATAATACTAATGCTACTTTTAGTAGCAAGCCAAACCTATGCCCAAGACCTATACCTCAAAACTTATGGCGAGCCAACTGCTACACCAATTATTTATTTACACGGGGGACCAGGTTATAACAGCACTAGTTTTGAAGTAACCACTGCCCAAAAATTAGCAGATGAAGGTTTTTTTGTGATTGTCTATGACCGCAGAGGAGAAGGGCGTTCCGATAAACTAACCGCAGCTTTTACTTATGAAGAAACGATTAGCGATTTAAATCAGATTTACGAAAAGTATAACCTAGAGAAAGCGACGCTAATCGGACATAGTTTTGGTGGAATAGTCGCCACATTATTTGCAGAAGCAACACCAGATAAAATAGCCGAAATAGTATTGCTTTCTGCACCAATTAAATTGCAAGAGGTTTTCCAAACCATCATTGACACTTGTGAAGTAATTTATCAAAAGAAAGCCGACGAAGTAAATTTGAAGTACATCGCTATGCTGAAAGAGATGGACCCACATTCTTTAGAATACAGTTCCTATTGTTTCATGCACGCGATGGCGAATGGATTTTATACTCCAGAAAAGATGACAGCCGCCGCTAGTGCTTTATATGCAGAATATAGCAAAAGCGAGCTATTCAAATATGCGAATCAAATGTCCTACACCGCACCCCAAGGATATTGGGAAAAGGAAAAATACACGAGTATTGATTTAACAGAAAATCTTAGCCAATTAATGGCGCAATCAATTCCTATTTATGGTATCTATGGGAAAGAAGATGGTCTTTTTTCTGTACAGCAAATCGAACATATTTCCAACATAGTAGGTGTAAAGAACATCAACTATATAGAAAACAGCGCTCATAACCCATTTATAGATAGACAAACAGCTTTTTTGGAAGCTTTGACCAATTTTATGAAAAAGTAAGGGCTGTGATACATTTGTTATAAATAAGTAAAGTTTCGGTGATACAAACAGGGATAAATAGCTGCATCTTTGTAATATAAATAAACACTGATTTAAGGATGAACATAAAAAGTAAAAAAGGGTCTCAACTAAAATTCACTCATTATTTTCATAGATTTTTATTATAAGAGAATCATTAAGCTGATTAAAAAATTACCTTTTGAGTCACCCCCAATAAACCCCCTGTAATTCAGATTAGAAAGGTAAAGACTAATTAATTTGAGAAGTCCGTAACTGGGCTTCTCTTTTTTTATTTCCTACTTGTTGAAAAGGGCTTTTTTTAGAAAAAACTTACCGCTTGACCTACCAAATTTCAATTCCCAATAAAATTTCCTTATTTTGTTTCCTTAATCATTTCAATTATGCCTAAACTAACAATAGACCTCAACTGCGACATGGGCGAAAGCTACGGCAACTATAAAATCGGGAACGATGACCGAATCATGCCCTATATTACTTCCTGCAATGTAGCCTGCGGTTTTCACGGAGGCGACCCGCTGCAAATTGAGCGGACCATCAAAAACGCCCTAAAACATAACTTACAAATTGGGGCACATCCAAGTTACCCCGATTTACAAGGTTTTGGAAGGCGAAAAATGAATGTCCCCCCCGATGAACTAAAAGCCATTATCAAGTATCAAATAGCTGCGGTCAAAGGAATAACAGAAAGTTTAGGTGGTAAACTAACTTATGTCAAACCACATGGAGCATTATATAATTCTGCGGCGGATGACAAAGAAATTGTAGCATCCATTGTAAATGCGATAAAAGAAATAGATGAAGAGTTAGCATTTTTAGGATTAGCAGGTAGTAAAGAAATGCAAGCAGTAGCAAAAAAAGCAGGAATTAAATTTGTCGCAGAAGCCTTTGCCGACAGACGCTATACCACTAGTGGTCGCTTGCAATCCCGAAAAATTGATGGGGCGGTCATTCATCATGCACAAATAGCCGCTGAACAAGTACTGTCCCTAGTCAAAGACCAAGCAGTTACCAGTAATTTGAATACCTCAGTTAAAGTAAAAGCGCAGAGTATTTGTATTCATGGAGATAACCCGCAGATAGAAGACATTTTAGCAGCAATTGATACTATTTTGAAAAAGCATAAGGTTATTAAAAAAGCGTTTTAAAAGAACTTGGATTAAATAAATTATGTTGGTATATTGAATTAAAAATTAAGTAATTATGGAAGGTTAGGTAATCAGATTGAAAATTGATATTGAAAAGAGGTCAGAAGTCAGACCGAAAAATTACATTTTTCTGTCAGAAGTCAGACTTACCTTTTGTAAAGGTACTGACTATTAGATTTTTAGACGAAAGTCATCTGACTTCTGACTTCTAAAATGTCCAGTAGTGTATCTAGAAATAAATAATGCATATTGGAATAGCTAAGAGCTTCCAGAACTCCAAGTTCTATCCATTACCCACAGAATAGACTATTTAAAAACAATAAAATAATGTTAATATTTAAAACACTAACAATCAGTAATTTGAATTAAATTTTAATTTATTGTATTTAATAAATACAGCTATTTAAATAACTGATAATCAGTTAATTTTTATTCTGTGGTAGGGCGAACGAAAAGTCAAAATCGTAATGTATAACTCATTGAAAAACTGACGGT
>CAYMSC010000326.1:0-7645 GCA_964392805.1 uncultured Saprospiraceae bacterium | reverse complement strand
AATCTTCCAATTTGAAAAATGTTCACTATTCATAAGATTCCAAATGACAAATCAATTCATCCAATAAATAGAATATATCATCATCGTTTGTTCTATTAAAATGATAGGCTAATTCTCCAATAATTTGGCTTACATCTCCTGATTCAAAACGTATCCACTTTTTCCTTTTATTGGCTAAATCTTTTTTGGTAATAGTATCCGTCACAAAAAAGCTGGCATATTTTAGAATAGCTGCTTTCTGGTCATTGTCTAAGTCTATTTCTGTATATTCGGTATTCATTATTTTGATTTTTAAATTATTTCTTTAAACAACATTTTTTATATTTTTTCCCACTACCACAAGGACAAGGAGCATTTCTACCAACTTTTTTACCTTCTCTTTTGATTGTTTCTATTTGCGGTACACCCAAAAAAGGGTCTTCAAAAGGTTTTAATGGTTTCGGTTCATTCCTTTTGCGATAGCTTTTATCATATTTCATTCGATAGCTATGCCAATTCATTACATCTTCATATCTTTCAAAAATAGACGTTCTTACTTTTCGCTTTGTTGAAGTATAACGAGGTTTTTTTATATCACGTTCAATGGATTCAATATCGCCTACATAACCCTCAAAAATTAAATCCCTTTCTGCTAAAGCATGTATTTGGGGTAATAGTTCTTCTGCTTCAAGAAATATTAAATTTGCCATTATTGACGAAATGACTTCTCCATCTAAAGCAGGGTCTTCTTCATCCATTGCTAGAAAAGCAGCTAAAATTGAGCTAAACCACTCAATAATTTCTGTTCTTCTTTCAGGTTGATAAAGTCCAATTTGTGCTGCAGTTGTAGTAGGAACGATTCTATTTACCCATTCACCAGCACTTAATACTATTTGCTTCGTTTCTGCTAACTTATTTCCTCCAATATGATACAATATTTCCCAAAAATCTTCCGTCGAAAAATCACCAAACCAATACCAATTATAAGCGTCATCTTGTTTCAACAACTTTAAAACAGTTGACAAAGATTCTTCGGCTTTTAGTTCCACTAATACCCACAAAGCATGTTTATGAAATTCCCACCATTTATCTTTATCAGGGTAATTCCGAAAAAAATCATTTCGTTCAATGGTATCCATCAACATTGTTTCTAAATCGGCTATGAGCGTTTCTCTTGGTAACTCCAGAATAGGAATAACCTTCTCCTTTGGAATGGATAAATCATATTCGTAGAAAATGCTGACTTCTGGGTGGTTAAAGTTGGGTAGTTCTATATTTAGGTTCATAGATAAAAATAATTTAGCTAAATAAATCGTCCATAGTAAGACTTTGGTCTACTAATTCCATCGTCCATTTATTATTTACCAATCCAAAAGTGGTAATAAAAGTAGTGAATAAATGTTTTTTAGATTTACTGTTATATTGAAAAACGGCATGCTTTTGCCTAATATTATCGGCTGTTTTTTTTTCTAAAATGTACGACCCTTTTGAAAATTTAATTTCACAAATATGAATCGTATCATCTATTCGGTCAATCAATAAGTCAATTTGAGTGCCAGGCAATCCATCAACTGGTTTTGCGACATAACTAAATACTTTCGTTAGCATACCGCTAATGCCCAACTTATTTTTAATTTGGATAATATGGGCAAAGCAAACATTCTCGTAAGAGTAGCCACTCCAACTTTTAAAAGAAGGTGTTTGGAATAATTGTTCAAAGTTTAAAGTTTGACTGTCTTTGTTAGGTTCTATCTGACTTAAATAAAACAGGCAATAGGAATCGGTCAATCTAAATAAAGTAGCCTTCTTTTTCTTACCAACTCCTGAAAAGGTCTTTATAAAGCCAGATTGTTGGAGTTCTTTTAAGGTTTTAGAAAAACTACCTCCATTAGGTAATCGAGTTGCTTTTAGAATTTCTTGCCGAGTCAACCCTTTTTGTTTAGTTGAAAGGGCTTTAACAATACTAGTATGTCGCTCATGTCTTTCAAATAAAGCAGGAAACAGTCGATTGAATTCATCAAACAGAAAACCTGATGCTCTGAAGCATAAAAGGTTGATATTTTGGACTGCTGAAACGTCTCTTCTTATAAAATCGAGATACATTGGTATACCACCAATTGCCATATAAAGCAATAATAACTGATACCGAGGATAGTTAATATTTTTGGCTATTAAAAATTGTTCTGTTTCTTTGAGCGTAAAAGGGTGTAGATGGATGATGTCTGTAATTCGGTTATGCAATCCACCTCTATCATTAATAACTTTTTCAATCATCCAAGAAGTAGCAGAACCACATATTACAACGACTATATGTTGCTTGGATGCCCAGCTATTCCAGAAGTAACTAAAACCAGAAATAAAATCTGAGCGTTTCCCTGCCATCCACGGTAATTCATCAAAAAAGACAACATATTTATTAGAAAAATTTTGTTTTTCTAATTGCTGAGTCAATAAATAAAAGACATCTAACCAATTATTAGGGGCTGTTTCTGATGTTGTATATAGACCATAAGCACGCATGCTTATTAGAAAGTTCTTTAATTGAGCTTTTTGTTTATCTTTTTGTAAACCTGTAATTTCTAATTTTATATGGTCTTCATAAGCCTTTCTTACCAAAAAGGTCTTACCGACTCTCCTCCTTCCTGTAAGCGCAACCAACTCTGGCTTATTAGATGCTAAAGCTAATAATAAGCGTTGCTTTTCTTCTTCTCTACTTACTAATTTCTGGGTCTGTTTCATGCCTTATGGAGGTTTTATTGTCCGCTAAAGAAAGTCTTACTTTATTATAAACAGCTAAATCTACATAAAAATAAGTACATTTAGCTGTTTGACGAAACTTTAAACAGCTAAATGTGATAAAAATATGCATATTTAGCTGTTTGACGGAAGTTGAAACAGCTAAATCAATTAATATTTTAGCTATCCTGAGCTGTATTACTGCAAAAAATCAACTTATTTTTTCTATAATTGCCTTTCCAGAATAGACGTTTTTACTAAATTCAAAAAATCAAAAATGGAAATTTCTTTTGGAGCTAATTCTTTTCCATTTTTCATCAAACTGGTTCAACCAAATTTGATTGTTTTTTATTTCTGCAGTAACATCATTACCATGTGCCCAATCCCAAAAATTTAGAAATATTGTCTCGTCTGGATTGAAACGAATTTCTAATTTTTCAGCATAAAAATTATTTTCCAAATCAGCCATAATATTTTCAGATTTATTTCTTCAAACAACACTTTTATGCGACTATTGATGAGGGAAGTATCTTGACAGGTGCAGAAAATGGTGATAGAGTATTAAACGTACCAGAAGTTACCGCAAGTGGTGGCATTCAATATACAAAAAGCCTTAATGAAGATGCCGGTATTTATGCTAGATTAGACCTTCAGCATACGGGAGATAGAGTAAATACTTTTGACCCAAGAGAAAATCCAGAATTTGTATTTGATGCTTTTACTATTTTAAATGCAAGAGTTGGCTACACTACCAAAAAATACGAGATTGCATTATATGCTAAAAACTTGACCAATACAATTGCTAATTTTGGAGATATTACTTCTTTAGCAGCCACTCCTTTTGGTAGAATACGTTATCAAACCAATAGACCAGCTTCTGTTGGTATAAATTTGAGGTATAATTTTTAACTTGCGGAGTGAATAACTAAATTAGTTAAATCATGGTGATTTTTAAAATCACCATGATTTATTCATCAGTTCCTCTGTTTATGTATCAAGTGATAAATTTTTTCCTACTCTGTTTCCTGCTAATTTCTTGTAATCAACAAGAACCATCTCCTACAAAGCAATCAAAACAACCTAATATTTTATTAGTGGTCGCCGATGATTTAGGCTTTACTGATTTAGGTTGCTATGGTAGCGAAATCAAAACGCCTACTATTGACGCCCTAGCGAAAGAAAGCACAAGCTTTACTTCTTTTTGCACAGGCCCAACTTGTTCGCCTACTCGTGGGATGCTATTAACAGGGGTAGATGCGCATAAAAATGGATATGGAACGATGGTGGATGATTGGTCAGATAATCAATTAGGCTTACGAGGGTATGAAGGGCATTTGAATTTTGATGTGGTCACTTTTCCAAAATTATTACAAGATGCAGGATACCATACTTCGATAGCAGGAAAATGGCATCAAGCTTTGCCGCCCCAAAAAGAGCAATGGCCTGTTAATCGAGGGTTTACTCGTTCTTTTTGTTTACTGCCTGGTGGTGGCGGTCATTTTTATGATAGGCAACCTTTTTTGCCCATGATACCAGTATCACCCTACTGCCAAGATACCAACTGGGTAGAAGCATTGCCAAAAGATTTTTATTCGACTAAAAACTACGCAGATAAAGCGATTGAGTATATTAATGAAAGTCAGCAACAAGATAAACCTTTTTTTCATTTCCTATCTTATACCGCACCACATTGGCCTTTACAAGTCCCCGATGAATATGTGGATTTATACAAAGGGCAATATGATGAAGGCTATGAAAAATTAGCCCAAGAAAGGTTAGCAAATGGGAAAAAAGCAGGTGTTATTCCTGATTATGTGGAATTACCTCCATTGAGTCCAAATGTACAACTGTGGGATAAGTTGAGCAAAGCCGAACAGCAAAAATCCAGCAAATCTATGGAGCTTTATGCGGCGATGATAGAACGACTAGATTTTCATACAGGTAGAGTCCTCCAACATTTAAAAGACATTGGGGAATACGAAAATACCTTGATTATTTTCATGGCGGATAATGGTGCAGAAGGAAATACTATCATGGGTTATGCGGGTACAGGTGAATGGGTCGATACTACTTTTGACAATAGTTTGGCCAATATGGGAAAGCTAAATTCATACGTAGAACTAGGCTCATCTTGGGCGCAAGTAAGCTCTTTACCATTCAAATGGTACAAAGCTTTTGCTACAGAGGGTGGGGTGAGAGCGCCAGCTATGATTCATTATCCCAAAGAAAAAAAAGTAGCCAATGGCATCAACAATGATTTTATTTCTGTAAAGGATTTAGCACCTACATTTTTAGAATTAGCGAAGGTAAAACACCCACAAACCGAATACAAAGGACGAGAAATATTTCCGATGACGGGTACTTCTATATTACCTTGGTTAAGAGGCGAATCGGCAGCCGTTCATCCAAAAGATAAAGTTCATGCTTGGGAATTATATGGTAGAAGAGGTTTGCGAAAAGGTAAATGGAAAGCAGAATGGATGGAAAAACCTTATGGAAGTGAGACATGGGAATTATATGATTTATCCAATGACATTAGTCAACAGCATAATTTGGCTACAACTCAGCCCGAAGTAATGCAAATATTAATTAAGGCTTGGGAAACCTACGAAAAAGAAAATAATGTGACTTTGCCAGACCGACCTACGGCTTATGCTAAGGAGACGATTTGGCGGGAATAAGTATTTTTTAAGTAGCTTAGACCTCTGGTCTGAGTAGCATCACGTTTTCTACTCAGACCAGAGGTCTAAGCTACAATTGTGAAAATTGTCTAAGAATTTAAAATTACTAGGTCATAAAAATTGGACTATGCTCGATTTGTTGCGAGGAATGGGCGGAGAAACAGATTACTCAAAAGTACTAAGACCACAAGCTTTACAAACAATAAAACTAGTAAAAGCAGCAGGCTTAAAAGTCGGCATTTTGAGTAACGAAATCGAATTATTTACAGGCAAGAAATTTGTAGATAATTTACCATTCATTAATGAATTGGACAGCTTTTATGATGCCACCCATTCCGACATTTTAAAACCTGACCCTAGAGCTTATGCAGGAGCAATGAAAAATATGAATTTAAAACCAAGAGAAGTTCTATTTGTAGACGACCAATTACGGAACATTATGGGAGGAATGAAGTTTGGTTTAAAAACCCTCCATTTTGATATTACAGAACCTGATGCTTGTTACGAATATGTACAAAAAGTGATGAGGTTAAGTAACATAACTCTCTGAGTTGTGAGCGCTATAAAACGGCACAACTCAGAGAGTCGTGTTACATTTAGTTAGAAATCAAATCAAATTAATATGCCAATTATAACTAACCAATCAACAGAGAAAGACCAACAAATAAGCTTGCACCATGCTCATAAAAGCATGGAACGCTAAAGAACAATGGCACCCAATGGGACATCCAAACGATTCTTTGAAAACACCTCCACTTATTATTAATAAAGGAAAGGGCGTACATATTGAAGATTTAGATGGTAAACGATATGTAGATGGAGTAGGGGGCTATTTAGATATTATTCACATTTTAGCTAATTTAGTAAATCTTACCTTAGGTAAGGATTTTTGTTAATCTCATTTCAGACAAAAGCTAAAAACTAAATGTTTATTTTCAGGACTATACGATGTTTTGAAAACATGCTTTGCTATGCATTAATCTAAATTTCTCTTGAAAACTTATTGAACATATTTAATTGCAGTTCTATGAAAATTAAATCTTTACTTACACTTTTATCTTTTCTTTCTTTTTCGATTATTCTTTCTGGCCAATATTCGGGTTCACCATCCTATCCAAATCAAACAGGTGGTAGTGCTAATTATAACTGCGAACTACCAAAATAATGGCGATAGCGATGCTAGTTCGGTTATCGTTTGGGGCTATTGGTCATCAGATGCCAATTTGGATATGAGCGATGTTCAATTAATCACTTTTACGATAAGTGAGATACCAGCTAATGGGAGTAAAGAACAGACGACTTAAATAGATTTGCCCAATGATCTGGATGATGGAATGGAGTATTTAATTTTATTTGTGGATGCTCTAAATGCTTTTACTGAAACGGATGAAGATAATAATGTATCAGCTGTTCCAGTAGAGATTGATAATAGTTTGGTTGCGTCTAATTTGGTCTTACAAAATGTGAATGTTAACCCAAATATTATTGGCCAAAACAGTACTTTCTCTATTAGTTATACCATTGCAAATGAAGGAACGGCGGATGCAGCAGCAAGTATCTTTAAACTCTTTCTATCAACAGATATTTTACTGGATAATACTGATATAGAAATAACTACCGCTGAAAAAACTATCGCATCGATAGCTATTGAGAATAGCAATAATTACACGGATGTATTGAGTGTTCCAAATTCCATTCCTGTTGGACCATATTATTTGTTATTTCAAGCAGATTCAGAGGATGTAATAGCAGAATTAGATGAAACGGATAATATGGATGCAATTGCCATTTCTATAACAGATGGTAGTCAAACTGCCCCTATTGCTGCTTTTTCTGCAGATGTTACTAATATTTGTGCTGGGCAAGTTATTTCTTTTCAAGACGAATCATTAAATAATCCAACTGCTTGGTCATGGGTATTTGAGGGAGGGCAACCTGCCACCTCTACAGACCAATATCCTAGTGTGATTTATACAGAAACTGGAACTTATACCATACAATTAATCGTCAATAATGATGCTGGTTCTAATACTACGATATTGATTGATTATATTATTGTTGAAGATGGTAGCATGGAGGAAGTTTGTGATTTTTCAACTGCTTCTCGGATTGCATGGGATAGGACTTTTGGTACTAATAGAGGAGATGGTTTGGGAGATATAGTCTTTACAAAAGATAGTTGTTATTTATTAATAGGAAGTACGGAACTTTCTTATTGGGTGGATGGACAATCTCGCCAGTTTCAGGTG
>CAYMSC010000325.1:0-7673 GCA_964392805.1 uncultured Saprospiraceae bacterium | reverse complement strand
GAAATATCTACCAAGTCAGGATTTCTACTTCTCTGAATCCAAATGAAAATACCAATAATAAACATTGCTGCTACTGGTAAAACCATTAAGTTATTATTAGAGTACCAACTAAACCAAGAACCCTCCGCCAAAGTGTTAATCATATAATCTGGACTAGCACCAATAATTTTCATTTCAGCTGCACTACCCGCAAATAAACTTCCTTTACCAAATAACTCTCTAATTAATGCGATACCAACCAAGATTAAACCGTAGCCTAATCCATTACCGATACCATCTAAGAAAGAACGCCAAGGTTTATTCGCCATTGCAAAAGCTTCCAAACGGCCCATTACAATACAGTTAGTGATAATCAAACCGATGTAAATAGTTAATTGGCGATAAACTGGGTAGCTAAAGTATTTTAGTACCATTTCTACGATTGTTACCAAAGTCGCAATGATTACTAACTGTACAATCATCCGAATAGACTTAGGGATTCTAGTTCTTAACAAAGAAGTAAATAAACTAGAAAAAGCACAAACGAAGACTACCGCTACAGAAATAACGACAGATGGCAAAACCAAAGAGGTTACCGCCAAAGCTGAACAGATACCCAATACCTGAATAGTAATCGGATTATTATCCGTTAATGGGTCTGTTATTAATTTTCTCTCTTTCTTACCAAATAGAGGCTCTTTTTCTTTTGCTACGGGAGCCGTTGTAACTTCAGCCATGATTTTATTTTTGTGGAGAATCTAGATTCTCCATTATCGAAAGTTAATTTGATATTGTCGAATCTACATTCGACATAGACGCTCTTTTCTCAAAAGTAAGTTTCGTCAAAACTACCTCCGACAAGCGTTTTCAAGTTCGTTGCTTACCCTTTTACTTTTCCAAAGTAAGGTTCGTAATATTTAATCCCTCTGTACAGCATTTCGTCTACTCCGTCAGCCGTTACAGTTGCACCAGATAATCCATCTACTTCATAAGCTGGATTTTTAGCACCTCCTTTTATTACACCAACAGATACATACTCTCCTTCATTATAAATCTTCTTTCCACCAAATTGCTTAGCAAATGCAGGATTATCTTTAATTTCTGCACCTAGTCCCGGTGTTTCCCCAGCATGGTCAAATGATGCGCCTACCACAGTCGTAAAATCACTTTGCAAAGCAATATTTCCCCAAATAGCATCCCATAAACCACTTCCTCTAACAGAAACGATATAAACTTTTTCACCTCCACCATTATAAATGAACAAAGGTAATTGTCTGTCTCCTTCTGGCTTTTTAGCTTCTTTTGCCATATTAACTTTCTCAGCCATGATACCACTGACCTCTTCGCCACTCATGTCTAATACCTTCTGTTCTACCTTTTCTTCAAAAAGAGATAATACATCCTGGTCACTAAAGTCGGAAACAGGTTTATCTAATTTAGCACTAATGGCAGATAAAATAGCTCTTTTATTAAATACATCCGCATTCTGCGCAACTTGGTCCTTAGTCCCATAAAATAAGCTAGATAAGGTTAAAGCAACAATTACCGTCATTGCTAAAGTAAATCCAACTACATAATTTGTACTTTCCATTGATATTTTTTTAAGAGGTCAGAAGTCAGACCGTTTCAATAAATTGAAACTGTCAGAAGTCAGACTGAATTTTCGTCACAAGTCTGACTTCTGACAGCGCAGCGGTCTGACTTCTGACTTCTATTTTTAAGCATTCGCTCTATTCATTCTTCTTGTCATATTTGCCTCTAAGACGTAGTGGTCAATTAGTGGTGCAAATACATTCATAAATAAAATAGCCAACATCCATCCTTCAGGGTATGCTGGATTTAATACACGAATAATCATTCCAATAAACCCAATAAGGAAACCATAAATGATTTTTCCTCTATTGGTAGATGCTGCGGTTACAGGGTCTGTTGCCATAAATGCCATCGCAAAGAAGAAACTTCCCATCCAAAATTGGTAGTACCAAGGGACACTCATAAATGGTGTAGCATCCCAAGCATTTAATAGCATTGCCATAACAGCGGCACCAACACACATGGATAACATGATTCTCCAACTTGCAATACCTGTAGCAATTAAAATCGCTGCACCTGCTAAGATTAATGGCTTAGAAGTTTCACCGATTGAGCCAGGAATTGCGCCCCACCACATTTGCGATTCGCTATAAACGTTAGTTACACTTTCCCAACCACCTTGATAAGCTAAACTTAATGGCGTTGCTCCAGTATAACCGTCAATAACAGTTGCGCTTGGGTCAAATAAACTCGTAAATCCAAGTGATTCAAATAAAGGATTGAAGAGACCTGTAAAGATTGCTCCATATTCTACTGCTGCTCCCGCCTCTACTTTGGATAATCCTGCTACCCAAACTTCATCACCTGAAATAGTGGTTGGATAAGCAAAGAAGATAAAAACCCGAGCTAATAAAGCAACATTTAAAATATTCATCCCCGTACCACCAAATGCCTCTTTACCAATAATTACAGCAAAAGCGACTGCCATGGCTAACCATAATAAAGGAATATCTGGAGGCATAATTAATGGAATCAAAGCACCTGATACTAAATATCCTTCTTCAATCGCATGCCCTTTCTTAGCAGCATACCAGAATTCTATTCCTAAACCTACTACATTAGAAACTATAAAAATTGGCAATAATTTAACCAATCCATAAGCCAACTTTAAGTGCAATCCCTGAACAAACCCAGGATATAAACCCAAAGCAGTAAAATGCTGATGTCCAATATTGATAGAACCAAACAAATAGCATAATTGCATGGCTAGTACCACCATTACCATTGTTCGTTTCAAGTCAATACCATCTTTGATATGCGTTCCACCTTTAGCAACAGAATCTGGAGCATAAGCGAAAGTAAAAAAGCCATCGAATAAAGTATGTAAGAAAGGAGATTCTTTCTTGTCTGGCTCAATTTTCTTAAGAGTATCTAATAAACCCATATTAATATATTACGATTTAATTTCTTTTAAATATCAATTTTTACTTAAGCTTGCTCTCTCATAATTTCTAAACCTTCTCTCAAAATCTTTTGAAGCGGTTGTTTAGAAGTACAAGCAAATTCGCAAAGCGCTACATCTTCTTCCAATAATTCATTAATACCCAGACCTTCCATTCTTTCAAAGTCATTTACTAAAATGGCTTTCATTAAATGTTGTGGGAATATATCCATTGGTAAAACTTTTTCATATTGACCAGTTACCACAAATGCCCTTTTCTCACCGTGTGTATTGGTATTTGCTTCGTAAGTCACATCTGCTAAACCACTTAAGAAAGTTTGAGAAACACTTGGTCTTGCATCCATTGGCGCTAACCAACCAAACATTTCATATTCATTTCCTTCCTTAAGAGTAGTAATTTGGTCATCAGAAAAATCTAAGAATTCTTCTTTTGTTTTTTCTTGTCCTGATAAAACATCACCAGAAACCAATCGAACATTCTCTCCAACTTCACCAAGCAATGAACCAACATTCGCACCTAAATAAGTATTAACATAAGCTGGTGCTGCTGTTTCAGCTCCAGTCAAAGCAATAACTCTTGATGCATCAAATTTTCCTTCGGCAAATATTTTTCCAATTGTAATGACTTCTTGTACACCAAGGGTCCATACTTTATCAGTTCCTGCAATCGGAGAAATATGGTGAATTTGAATACCAACATTTCCAACTGGGTGCTTACCATGAAACCAATGTTTTTTAACACCTGTTGCTCCACTAAATATCGTAGAAGGAGCAGCATCGCCTCTTGCATCTAAGCCTAAGTGAACATCTCCATCCGTTAACATCCCTAAAACATCCAATCCTTTTTGAAAAGCAGCTCCTTTTCCTTCTACTACAAAATTCAAATCTGGAGCTAAAGGAGCAGAATCAAAAGTTGAAATAAAAACACCTTTAGGTACATCCGCCACATCAGGCACGATACCAAAAGGTCTTTGACGAATCATTGTCCAACCACCCGTTTCTAATAAGTGATTAACTAATGCTTCTCTAGATACATTTTCCAAATCTAATTTTGGCAATGCTTTATAGTTGATTTCTTTATCTGCTAAAATGACGACTTCTTTAATAGAACGCTTAGCACCTCTATTCACTGCAATCACTTCACCACTAACTGGTGCAACATATTTAATGTCTGGTCGCTTCTTATCAAAACACACCACATCACCAGCTTTCACTTCATCCCCAACCGCAACCGTTACTTTTGGAATAGGAGAAATACCGACAAAGTTTTGTGGTTGAATCGCAAAGGTAGTCGCACCACTTTGTTTGATTACTTTCTCAGCTTCTCCCTCTAAGGCAATATTATGACCAGCTTTTAAAGCATAAAAAGCACCTTCATTAATATAATCAGGTTTTTTAGCACTAAATAGATTGGAAAAAGAAGGAAATAAAGATAAACCAGCCTGTTGGTCAGCATCTAAACCAGCTTCCTTTCCTTCAATCCTAATTAAGTTGTCAGAAACTTGAATTATCAAGAAAAAAATGATTAAAATGGCTGCTGCCCACATCCCAATGTTTAAAATACTACTTCCACTAGCAGAATCGGCGGCAAAGGCGCTATTTGAAGAAAATAGAAATAACGCCACTAAAAAAGTGTATAAGGTATTGTTTTTCAAAACTTTATGATTTAACTTTACTGTAAGAATAAAGTACTTTTTTGAATCAATTTCTCAAAATTTCGGCAAAGATATAAAACCTTTTTATGTTAAAAAATAGGTTACAGGTAGAACTCAATTAGTTTTAAAATTATTTAGACTGATTCTAAACAATTTTACTTGAATTTTACATTCGTTGAACCTCAAAAAAGTTTAACTCTGATAATAAAGGGAAGGTTTTAAAAAAATCATTTTTTTAAATGCCGAGACCTAGTAGTAAGATAAAAATAAATGCAGATTCTTTAAAGTCGAACGATTAGCTAAAACACTTAAAATGAATCGTTTATTTAACTAATCGTCCGACGAGAATCTCCATTTATTTTTATCGCGTTCCCTAATAATTATTTGAAAAAAATCTTCTAAAATAGTTTTTTTGAATGAATCATAGTCAATGATACGCTTCATTGCTTAACATTTTTTTACTTTCATATTTCACGTAAAGTTATAATTATAGGGTTTTAATGAATTGCTCCATTGAATTATAAATCTTCAAAATATAAAAATGAGTCTACTCATTGACTTCCTACTTGTTACAAGTATTATTGGAACATTGCTTATTTTATTCCTTTTAGCTCGAAGGGAAAAAGTGAATGTATCTCAAAAATTGTTGATTAGCCTATTTATATTATTATTTTTTGTCATGACTGGGTTTTATGCCCTTTTACACGATTTAAAAATTATCTATTATCTCAGTTTTTCATTTCACTTTACTGTTGGTTATATAGCTGGACCACTTTTCTATCTCTATATCAAATCTCTATTTCAACCTTCCGACAATCTTCTTCGAAGCAATTGGTTTCATTTCATACCTGCCATACTTAGCTTAGTTATTTGGAATATTCCTGTCTTAGTGTCTAATATTAAAGGAGTATTTGTTTTTCCGTATTTAAAATTTCTAGCAAAAAATGGATTTGATGATATTGAATTTTTTGTTCAAATAATCTTTTTCCTCTTTTATTGTTTTTTATCGCTTCGACTCTTAAAAAATTATCGACAAACCATCAAGCAAAACTATTCTAATCTACAGGATAAAGATTTAGCTTGGATCAAACATTTAATTATTGGAAGTTTAGTTGCAATGGGAATTAGTGGCGTATTAACCATTTTACAATTAAGTTTTGGCGAGACTTCTTGGAATTCCGATTATTTAACCGTCTTTCCTTTAGTGTTAATGATTATTTATTTAGGCTATCATGGATTGACTCAATCACAGGTTTTAATACCTGAATTCATCGCTCAACAAACTATACCAGTAATTTCTAACGAAAAAAAAGAAACAGCACCTATCAAACACCATCTAAGTAATGTTGATGAATCAGAAATAGCGGTATTAAAAAGTCGCTTATTTGAAGTGTTGGAAACAGAAAAACCTTATTTAAAAGAGGAGTTAACGTTAGATATGTTAGCTGATTTAATTCCAATTTCAGATAAAAAATTATCTGCTTTATTAAATCATTTTGTACAAACTTCTTTTTATGATTTAATAAATGGTTATCGAGTCAACGAGGTGAAGTTCAAAATAAACGACCAAGCATACAGTCATTACTCCCTTTTGGCAATTGGTTTAGATAGTGGTTTTAAATCAAAGTCTAGTTTTAATCGAATTTTTAAGAAGGAAACAGGATTCACGCCTTCCCAATATAAAAAAGAGTTAGCTGAGAAATAAGCCTTTCTCTCTTTATAGTACGTCAGATAAAAAATTAATAATAATCCATTGCTAACTTAATCCGTTGCTAAAAAAGAGTAGCAACGGATTAAGTTAGCAACGGATTTTAAACAAATTACCAATATCAAATATTTATCTGGTTGGCTATAATTCCCCTTCTTTTAGGATAAATACCTCCAAAAATGCAAAAATAACCCCATTTACTAGTCCCAATGGATTCATTGAGTCGATGAAACCCCTTTTTGCTAAGATATTTGTTTCAAATTATTTCACTCACTTAAAATTAATCTGTTATGAAAAATTTGAAAATAAATAGCATCCTTATCGTTTTACTATTATTGACTTGTATGTCTTGTAGAAAAAATTTTCTAGTAAAACCAAGTATTATTCCTACCGATTTCAGTACAACTATTCCATTTGAAATGAGAGACGGCATCATCGTTGTTCAAGTAGAAATTCGAGGTCAATTATATGACTTCATGGTAGATTCTGGTGGATTGAATTTAGTCTCTAAAAAAGTGGCACAGGAATTAGGTTTAAAAAAGGAATTCTCTAGAACATTTGATGGTTCTCAAAATGGAAAAACCACTATTGATTTTACCACCTTAGAAAATATTGCAATAGGAGGAATAGATTTCCAAGAAACTAATATAGGCATTATGGATTTTGAGCCGATAAACACCACTGGTTGCTATAATTTTCAAGGAATGATTGGGCCTCCATTAATGCAAAATGCTATCTGGGAAATTGATTACCAACAACAAGAGATCAAAATAGCGAGCGATGAAGCTACTTTCGATACCCCTTCTAATGCAGAACGCATCACTTTTTGGGTCAATGACTTATTGCAACCAAAAATGAACATTGAAGTAGGTGGAAAATTAGAAACCTTCAAAATAGATTTAGGCAACTCTGGTGGATTTAAAATAAAAAAAGATAGAATAGATAACTTAGCCGCTACCTACGAAATTAATAAAGAAATCAATGGATATGGGCGACATTCTAGAGCAATCAATGGATATGGAGATGCAATTACCACCAAATTTGCCCAAGTTACTCAATTGAAAATAGGCGATATTAATTTAACGGATGAGATTGTTGTTTTTAAAACTGTTGGTTCTCCTACGATTGGTAATCAATTTTTTGAGAACTATCGAGTACGTTTAAATTGGCAAGAAGAAGAAATGATTTTAATGCCGAATGACTATATAGAAAAAACAAGGCTTAATAATTTTGGGATTCAACCAATTTTTAAAGATGGGCAACCTAGTATCGGTTTTACTTATGCCAATTCAAGTGCAGCAAATTTAGGTTTAGATATTGACGATGTTATTATTGC
>CAYMSC010000324.1:0-7676 GCA_964392805.1 uncultured Saprospiraceae bacterium | reverse complement strand
AAAATAGCTGCTTCATTTCTCGCCCAACTTCTTCGAGCTATGCCATTATTTACATCAAAAAACAACATTCGTTGCAGTCTTTCGGTAGCGTCCGCAGACCCATCTAAAACCAACCCAAAACCTCCATTCATCACTTCGCCCCAACCGACACCACCGCCATTGTGAATAGACACCCAAGTGGCCCCACGAAAACTATCCCCAATAACATTATGAATCGCCATATCGGCAGTGAATTTACTACCATCATAAATATTACTAGTTTCTCTATATGGGGAATCCGTCCCACTGACATCATGGTGATCTCGACCTAATACTACGGGACCAGAAATTTTGCCATTGGCAATAGCTTCGTTAAAAGCTTGGGCGATTTTTAAACGACCTTCTGCATCCGCATACAAAATTCTAGCCTGTGAGCCAACGACCAATTTATTCTTTTTGGCTTCGCTAATCCATTGGATATTGTCCGCTAGTTGTTGTTGTATTTCGCTTGGTGCAGTCGCTTTAATAGTCTTCATGATGTCTAAAGCAATTTGGTCGGTCGTTTCTAAATCACTTGCTTTTCCAGAGGCACAAACCCATCTAAAAGGGCCAAATCCATAATCGAAACACATCGGCCCGAGAATATCCTGTACATAAGAAGGATATTTAAAATCAATATTATTAGCAGCCATCACTTCTGCACCTGCACGAGAAGATTCCAATAAAAAAGCATTCCCATAATCAAAAAAATAAGTTCCTTTGGCGGTGTGTTTATTGATAGCCGCAGCGTGTCGCCTGAGAGAAATTTGTACTTTTTCTTTAAAAAGAGCAGGGTTGTTGCGCATCATTTCATTGGCTACTTCATAGCTAAGCCCTGCTGGATAATAGCCACCTGACCAAGGATTATGCAAAGAAGTTTGGTCTGAACCTAGATGGATATAGAGTTTTTCTGTATCAAACCTTTCCCATAGATCCACTACATTTCCAATATAGGCAATAGATACCACTTCTTTATCTATCGTCGCTTTTCTTACTCGATGAACTAATTTACCTAAGTCCTCATATAATTCATCTACCCAGCCTTGTTCCTTTCGTTTTTTAGCAGCTTTTGGATTGACTTCTGCACATACCGTAATACAACCTGCTATATTGCCTGCTTTGGGTTGTGCGCCACTCATGCCACCTAATCCTGCGGTCAAAAATATCTTTCCAGCGATAGCTTCTCCTGCTTTTAATTTTTTTCTAAATCCATTTAAAACTGTAATCGTTGTGCCATGTACAATTCCTTGCGGTCCGATATACATATATGAACCTGCCGTCATTTGTCCATATTGGGTCACGCCCAACGCATTGTATTTTTCCCAATCGTCGGGTTTAGAATAATTTGGAATCATCATCCCATTGGTGACGACTACTCTTGGTGCGTCCTTGGAAGAAGGAAATAAACCCATCGGATGCCCCGAATACATATGCAAGGTTTGGGTTTCCGTCATCGTTGCTAAATACTGCATGGTCAATAAATACTGCGCCCAATTTTGAAAAACACTACCATTGCCCCCATAAGTAATTAACTCATTGGGATGTTGAGCAACTGCTGGATTGAGGTTATTCTGAATCATCAACATGATTGCAGCAGCCGATTGACATTGTGCAGGATATTCCTCAATTGGACGGGCATACATCTTATACGTTGGGCGAAAACGGTGCATATAAATTCTACCTAACTCTTTTAATTCTTGAGCAAATTCTTTGATTAAGACCCGATGCCATGCTTTGGGAAAGTAACGTAAAGCATTTTTTAAAGCTAATTTTTTTTCTGCTGGACTCAAAATATCTTTCCGCTTTGGTGCTTGATTTGCATCGGCAGGATAGGACCTTTTAGGTGGTAATTCAGTGGGTATACCCGCTAATATTTGTGCTTGAAAAGATTGTTTTGTCGATATCATATTGAGATGCGTTTTGACTTGTTAAATGTTCCTGATAAGGGGCGATTTATTATTAAATTATTGATTAGGGATTTCGTAAAAAATAAACTACGCAACATAGCTAGTAGGATTTTAACACGGATTTAACGGATAAAGCGGTTTCTTTGCTCTAGGTCGTGCTCTGCTTTGCTTAGATCCTGCTCCGACTGTTCAGAGTTATTATTTTCGTTTTCCCTTATTAGTGTCTTTTTAATAGGATTCGGGGTGCAGAGCTTCCAGAACTTCAAGTTCTGGAAGCTCTTGGCATCCTTACCTCGACTGATGAAAGTGTTATGATTATTAGTTGATTGAGTTAAAATAATGTACTACCAGTTGTGCCTTTAGAACTTATAAAATAATTCATTACAATACACTAATAATCACCAAATCAACCTATTCCTCTCGACTTTACCATATTACCTTTTTTCCAAACCATATTAGGGATTAACTGCCCCTGCTGATATAAAATCTCTCGATAATCTGAAATAGGAAAAACTACTAAATCCACTAAATTTCCTTTAGCTAAGCTTCCTCTATCTGTTAAATTCAAAGCCGCCGCTGACCGATAGGTTATCCCAGCTAAAACCTCTGTATTAGTCAATTTTTCAAAAGTGCCTAAAATGGCAGCTTGGGTTAATAAATCACCCATTGGAGCCGAACCGGGATTCCAATCACTAGCAATAGCTAAAGAGGTGCCTGCATCTAATAATCGCCTAGCTGGAGTAAAGGCACAACCCAAACCAATAGAGGCACCGGGAAGGGCAACAGGGATAACCTTACTTTTTGACAGTAAGTCAATTTCTTTAGTTGTACTAGCTTCCAAGTGGTCGGCACTAATGGCTTGAAATTTAACAGCTACGGCACTACCACTTGGATGAAATTGGTCGGCATGAATCGTTATATCAAATCCCATTTCTTTAGCTTTCGCTAAATAAGGGCTTATCAAATCGGGAGAAAAAGCTTCTTCTTCGATAAAAGCATCAATGCGATTGCTAAGTTTTTCTTCTTTCAAAATAGGAAATAATACAGTACTGATTTCCTTTAAATAATTGGGAATAGTTCCCACAAAATCTTTAGGAAAAATATGAGCTGCGAGACAAGTAGGAATTAGGTCGGCTTGGCATTCCAAATTAGCCGATTGAATGGCACGAAGCATTTTTAATTCCTCTTGGACAGAAAGCCCGTATCCACTTTTTACTTCAATGGTCGTAATACCTTTTGTTAATTGTTTCTTGGCACGTTTAATAATTCCTTTGGTTAAGTTTTCTTTCGTTTCGTTTCTAGTATGAGTAACGGTGTCCCAAATTCCACCCCCTGCTTTCGCAATTTCTAAGTAGGTTTTCCCAGCATTTCGCATGGCATAATCTATGGCTCTTGAGCCACCAAAACAAATATGGGTATGTGCATCAATAAATCCCGGTAAACCCACTAAAGGTTGGTCTAATTTAGTGACAACAGGTTGAAGGGATTTCGTATTTTTATATAATTTTTCAAAATCAGCTATTTGAGCAATCTTTTTTCCTTCTAATAAAATTCCTGCATTTTTTAGTACCAATAATTGACTATCCACCAAAGCACCTTTTAGGGGGAGGTCAGTCATCGGTAGCAACTGCGTAAAAGGACCAATTAATTGATAATTACTCATAGGCTATCTATTTTTTAAAATTTTTAATGCAGTAATGAAATTCTTTTTGATAGAGGAATTAATTTTCCCTTTTTTTACCACCCATTCCCCATTAACCATCGTACCAAGGTGCATACTTACATCCGAAGCATAAACCATAGTTGACGTTAAATTTTCTTTAGAACAGACATTAAAAATAGGCACCCTACCATCCATAATTAAAGCATCAAAAGGACTTCCTTTTTCAAAGAAATTGTTGCTGGAAATACCCATCGCTTTTCTACCCGAAAAGATTAAATTATTTAAAGCAAATAAACCACTATTTCCTTGATTATCAGTAGTAAAAATGTTTCGCTGATGAGAAATTAAGCGTTGCCCATAGTCTAAAATTCGCAGCTCTTCAAAAGGATTTATGCCTATATGACTATCCGTTCCTATACTCCAATGCCCACCTGCTTTTTGGAAGGTTTTTAAGGAAAAAATCCCATCTCCTAAATTACCTTCTGTACTCGGACAAAGCACCACATTGGCTTTAGATTTTGCTAATCCAATGGCTTCGGTTTCTGTTAGATGGGTAGCGTGAACAAGATGGAATTTGTCAGATAAAGGAAGATTTTCGAGCATCCATTCTACGGGCCGTTTGCCTAAATAAGCCATAGAGGCTTCTACTTCTTTTAATTGTTCTGAAACATGAATGTGAAAAGGTAAATTTGTTCCTAATTGGTCAATTAAAGCTTTAACTAAGGTTGGTTCAACGGCTCTCAAAGAATGTACACCAATTGCCATTTTTGCCAATTGATAGTTTTCAATAGCATATTCACTTGATTGTAATAATTGTTGATATTCCTCAATAGTCGCTGAAATAAATCTTCTTTGCCCGTCGGTAGCAGTTTTTCCAAAACCTCCTTTTTGGTAAAAAATAGGGATTAGCGTAATTTTAATACCTACATTTTTTGCGGCAGCTACTAAACGTTCTCCCAACTCCGCCTTATTCAAATAGGGCGTGCCTGATGGTTGGTGATGGACATAGTGAAATTCTGCTACCTCCGTATAACCATGCCGCAACATTTCTGCGTAGAGCATACTTGCAATTGCTTCCATCTGGTCTGGATTGACAGACAATGCCAATTGATACATTGCTTTTCGCCATGCCCAGAAATCATCATTATTTTTTAAATCATGTTGTTCGGTTAAGCCCACCATTGCATATTGGAAGGCATGGGAATGGGCATTTTGTAAGCCAGGTAATGCAAAGCCATTGATGTTAGAATAATTAAAAGCTGAATTTTTTTCATCACTAACTTCAAGAATATTTCCCTCCTCGTCGAATCGAACGTAAGCAGGCATCAACCAACCATCTTTTTGGAGTACTCCTTTGAATCTAAAGGCTTTCATTAAATAACTTTTAGCATTAATTTAAAGGTATTTTTTAGGTTATTTTTTAATTTTTCTGCTCTTTCTGGATGATAGACCAATTCAGCATCATCCATATACAAGGTCTTAATCATCTCTAACTGTATAGCATGAATATTTTCAGTAGGTTTACCAAAATGTCTAGTAATATTTCCCCCTTTAAAGGGATGATTGTAAGACAACTCTTTTCCACTTGAGCTGATTCCTTGCTTGGCAGCTTCAATTAAGGCGACATTGGCACTTTGACCATCATTTGTTCCAAGTATAAAGCTAGGGAATGGTGCTGTTTGTATAGTAGGAACAAGCCTTCTTATAGAATGTGCATCCCATAAAACGGCTGTTCCAAATTCTTTTTTAAAATCATTTAATAGGTTTTGAATTGTCTGATAGTAGGGGACATAATATTTTTCTTTTCGTCGGAACACCTCTGCTTCAGTTGGTTCAAATTCGGTGGATTTATATAAGGCATTTCCCAAAAAATCTGTGGTTGGTGTTAAGCCTGTAATCAATCGCCCATCATTATATAAATTTTGATTAACTGGTGACCGATTCAAATCTATGACCCAGCGATTGTAATGCGCATAAATTAGGGTGATTCCCATATCCGTTACAAAATCGTAAACTTTATCTACAAAAAAATCGGTATCGTCAGGAAAGTCAATTTTCTCTTTTTTAAAGTGTTCTTTTAATTCACTAGGGAAAGCAACACCACAATGAGGGACGCTCACTAGAATGGGGACTTTTTTGGCTTTTGGTGGTATGATGGTATAGTTTTGTTGCAATTTTTTTCTTTTAATAATGGGTTCTTTGACAATTTTTGCAAAAAGTAGCTTAGACGGCTGGTCTGAGTAGTTGTGTATTTAGTAGGCTCACAGACGAGAGGTTTATGCTTGCAAAAAAATGGTCAAAGACCCTAGGTAAAATTCAATTTTCAATTTTTAACCACCTTCGACGGGAATTGAGATTGAGGTTGAGATTGAAGTTGAAATTGAGGTTGAAATTGAGATTGAAGTTGAAATTTGAAAAATATCGATTCCGATTTGTATCGGAATTGGTTTCTATGCCCTGTTAAGGGCCTAATAATTTATCAAATAACACCTTTAAAAAATTTCAAACAACGCCTCATGCCTTGTTTTCAAAGCATCTCCATTGGACTTGCTAATATCATTGGCAATCTCCAAAATTTTCTTTGAAGTAATAATTTCAATAGCTTTTGCTATATCATTGGCAAATACACGGTCTTCCTCCGCATGACTAATTTTTTTACGAATAAATCCATGTACTTCCTCCAATATTTTTCCAGATTTAAGCGGTTTGTGATAATCAAAGGATTGAGCGGCGCAAATCAATTCAATCGCTAAAATTTTTTCTACATTTTCGACGACCGTAAGGGCTTTTCTAGCACCAATTGACCCCATACTAACGTGGTCTTCTTGACCTAAAGAAGTCGGAATACTATCTGCACTTGAAGGAAAGCACAAGCCTTTATTCTCACTAGCCAAGGCAGCAGTTGTATATTGCAGCATCATAAAAGCAGAATTTAAACCAGCCTCCTGCATTAATAATTTAGGGACACCTTTGACCACGCCCATTAAGGAAAGATAAGTACGTCTGTCTGAAATATTTCCAATTTCAGATGCCGCAATGCAAGCATAATCAAGAGGGATGGCGAGTGGCTGCCCATGAAAATTTCCGCCACTAATGGTCAAGTTATCATGAATAATTACTGGATTATCTGTCACTGCATTTAATTCTATTTCTACCAATTCTTTCAGATGTAACCAACTTGTTCTTGATGCGCCATGTACTTGTGGCATACAGCGAAGAGAGTAGGGGTCTTGTACTCGGTCACAGTTTTTGTGGGATGCCAAAATGGAAGAATCTACTAAAAGTTGATGAATTCGTTGGGCAACGTGCTGGTTGCCTTTATAGGGTCTTAATTGATGTAATTCTTTTAAAAATGGACTACCAGAACCTAATAAGCCTTCTAGCATCATGGCACCAATAATATCTGCCTGACTTAGAATGCTATGCAATTTTTCCACTACTTTAACTGAAAAAGCAGCAATAAATTGAGTACCATTTATTAAGGCAAGTCCTTCTTTTGCACCTAGTTCGATAGATTGAATGCCTTCTTTTTTAAAAACGGTTTCAGTGGAGACTATTGCTCCTTTATAAACAACTTTTC
Organism: uncultured Saprospiraceae bacterium; assembly: GCA_964392805.1. Lineage (GTDB taxonomy): Bacteria > Bacteroidota > Bacteroidia > Chitinophagales > Saprospiraceae > JAFMDF01. The sequence continues at coordinate 508 of CAYMSC010000324.1, read as the reverse complement.
CGAGTCCAATTAGGGGTAAAAATAAATGAGCTAAAGGGGCTAAATCTCCTGATGCCCCTACCGACCCTTTTTCTGGAACAACAGGAATAACATCATTTTGAATATGCCATAAAATACGTTCTAAAGTGCTAACCGCAATGCCAGAATACCCTTGCGCTAAAGCGTGAATTTTTAGAATCAGCATTAATTTGGCTATCTCTTTCGGAATAGCTTTTCCTACCCCAACACTATGACTTTTTAAAATATTATATTGTAAAGTACTGACATCTTCTTTTGAAATCATCGTGCTACACAATGGACCAAAACCTGTATTAATCCCATAAACAGCTTGTGTGCCATTGGCGATTTGCTCGACAATTGCCCGACTTTTTTTTACTTTTTCTATACTGCTAGAAGGGAGTACACCAGAAAGTTGACCTTTAGCAATTTGTAATGCTATTCCTGAGGTGAGATAATCCTGTCCGTATTTAAAATTAGACATCACATTCATGTTATTCTGCTTCTAAGT
>CAYMSC010000323.1:6060-7698 GCA_964392805.1 uncultured Saprospiraceae bacterium | reverse complement strand
ATTTTTAAAGACAAATAATAAAATTTAACATTTTAGTTTGTCAATTTTGAGAAACGAATAAACAAACTACACTTTTACAATGGGCAAACCACCTACCTCAAACTCAATCTATACCCCAATTCAACACATATCGTAAATTTTTATAATATAAATTGGTAAATAAAGATAAATTCTAATATGTTTAGACCTATTGTTTTACTCCTAATGGTTCTTTTATTCTTTTGGTTAATTGGCATGAGTTATTGTCATAATGCAGCCTGCCCTCATTGTGCAGGAGTGGCAAAGGGCGCCATTATTGCTCCAGCAGCAGCTGGTTCTGATTTATCCATTAATATTAGTGATGAAGATTTAAGTTTCACAGCAGCCACATCGGATAATTTATTATTTGCGGGTAATTCTTGTGAATACACGACTCCTCTTTCACCAGATTTGCAGACTGTTTTCAAAAATACGGTACAGCATTTAGCGGATAATTCAGAAAGAATATTGGCATTAACTGGTTTATACGAATCAACGGAGACCAATGAATGTGTAGATGCGATGGATTTAGGATTTGGTAGAGCAGAACAAGTAAAGCAATTATTGGTTGAAATGGGTGCGCCCGAAGACCGAATAGAAATAGACGTAAGTGATATTCGGGATTTAAATGAACATAAGAGCATGATTGTCGGAGGTGTCGACTACGCATTCAGAGGCTATGAATCTCTACCAACCGAAACAGAAGAAGTAGCTCTGAGAACCGATAAAATCATCTTGTATTTTGATACCAATAAACAGGAAATTGATTTAACAGATGAGCAAAGAAATTATTTAGACCGCTTAATAGCTTATTTAGAACAAAACCCTGATGCCAAAGCAAGTGTAACAGGTCATACAGACGATAGAGGAGATGACCGAGTAAATATGCGGTTAAGTAGAAAAAGGTCTGAATTTGTTAGAGATTTTATGATAGGACAAGGCATTGTAAAACGCCAAATATATAATGAAGGTATTGGTCCAGACCAGCCAGTTGAAACAAACTCTACGGAAGAAGGCAGGGCAAAAAATAGGCGAGTAGAAATTACTTTACAATAAAAAATAGGTATTCAATTGATAATTGAATCAGATAAAAAATAAAAATTTCTGTTTTAAACAGATTAACAATTTAAATTAGAAACGGATATGGGTTTTATAGAATGTTATTTAATACCTTTTATATTGGGCTTAATCCCTGCGATAATAGGCGGACTAATTGGTTGGCATCTTCGCCAAGATGATTTTGAATTATTAGAAAGAAATAATAAAAAATTAACGAAAGACTATACGTCAACAAAAACTAATTATACAGATTTAGAAAATCAGTATAGCTCTTATAAATTACAAACAGATGGAGAATTAAGCGAATATAAGCTTAAAAATCAATCAATCAGCGCCAAACTTAAAAACCTATCCGCAGGTGCTGCTGCGGGAGCAGCTGCCATAGCTTTTACAGATGGAAATCAAAGTGAAGTAAGAGAGGTTATTAAAGAAGTGGAAGTGGAGAAAATTGTGGAAGTAGAAGTTGTTAAAGAAGTAGAAGTAGAGGTCGAGAAAATAGTAGAAGTAGAGGTTATTAAAGAAGTGGAAGTGGAGAAAATTGTGGAAGTAGAAGTTGTTAAA
>CAYMSC010000323.1:0-5960 GCA_964392805.1 uncultured Saprospiraceae bacterium | reverse complement strand
GAAGTAGAAGTAGAAAAATTAGTCGAAGTACCTGTAGAAGTGATTAAGGAAATAGAAATTGAGAAATTGGTCGAAATACCAGTGGAAGTAGTCAAGGAAGTAGAAGTGGAGAAATTGGTGGAAGTTCCTGTTGAAGTAATTAAGGAAATAGAAATTGAGAAATTAGTCGAAATACCAGTGGAAGTAGTCAAGGAAGTAGAAATTGAGAAAGTAGTGCGAGTGCCAGTGGAAGTAATCAAAGAAGTGCAAGTTGAAGTCATCAAAGAAGTACCTGTGGAGGTAGAAGTAGAAGTGATTAGAGAAGTACCTGTAGAAATAGAGGTAGAGGTAATTAAAGAAGTGGAAGTAGAAAAATTAGTCGAAGTACCTGTAGAAGTGATTAAAGAAGTAGAGGTAATTAAGGAAATAGAAGTAGTTAGAGAAGTAGAAGTACCAGTAGAAGTAGAGGTGATTAAAGAAATAGAAATTATTAAAGAAGTACCTATTGAAATCACTAAAGAAGTGATTAAGGAGGTACCCGTTGAGGTAATTAAAGAAGTACCCGTTGAGGTAATCAAAGAAGTGATTAAAGAAGTAGAGGTGGAAGTAGTCAGAGAAATCATTAGAGAAATACCCGTTAATCAGTACAGTGAAAGAATTACGACAGAAAGTGAAGTAAAAGCAGTTTCAGCAGAGACTTTAAAAGCATTTGAATCTACTAGAAAGGAGGAAATTAAAGAAGAAGTGGTTGTAGAAAAAGAAAATGTAGGGCATGAAGACCCAGAATTGGCTATATTAAATGATGCTACGGAAACAGAGGTAGAAACGCCAACCGTCAATAACGAAGGAACAGAAGAAGAGAACTATATTTTAACCGATGAATTTGCCACGGACATGGCAAGTGGCAATGGCAATAGTGGTATCACGCTAACCCCCGAAACTACTTATAGCTATGATGACCGAGATAACTTAATAGTAATCGAAGGAATTGGGCCTAAAATTGAAGAATTATTTTATTCAAATAGTATCTATACTTTCCGACAGTTGTCTCAATTATCTGTAAGTCAGATAAAAGATTTATTGAGTGAGTCTGGACCAAGATTCCGAGTACACGACCCGACGACTTGGCCTTTACAAGCCGAATTAGCCGCTGATGGAAATTGGGATGAATTGAGAGAATGGCAAGAAAAATTAGACGGAGGGAGAATGTAGCAGTAGAATTGTTCCCCGTTCCATCAATTAATAATTATTTATTAAAAACAAAAATCATGTTCACCTTAATAAAAGAAAATAAAATAAATGCGGTAATTCCAGACGAAGGTAGTATTTCTAATGCCATTACAATTAATCGAAGTGGCAATGTTAAAGAAATAAAAGTAAGTGCCAATATTACCCATCCTCATATTGGAGATATTTCTTTAAAAATCAGTTCTCCTTCTGGTAAAGAGGTTATATTAAGGGATAGAACAGGTGGTGCAGCAGATAATTTAAATACCATTTTTTCTGGCGACGTACTAGAAGGATTAATTGGCGTAGAAGCAAAAGGAAAGTGGACATTAACGGCAACAGATGGTTCTGATACGGAAACTGGCACCTTGGATTCTTGGGCTTTAGAAATAGATTGTACGACCTACGGAAATCATCTTACGGAAATAAATATTCCTGAAACAGAAAGTGAACAAAGCCTAATTAGTACTCAAGATTGTAGATTTAATGGTAGAGTACTAGAAACCATGGTTGATGTGGATATTGAACATCCACTAATTGGAGATTTAGTTGTTTCAGTTGTATCACCAGCAGGTACCGAAGCAATTCTACATAATAGAACAGGTGGTTCAATCAATCAAATCAAAGCACAATATAGTGGCAATCAATTAGCGGCTTTAGTCGGAGAACAAACCGAAGGTACTTGGACGCTAAAAGTGAAAAATATGCACTCTTCCAATACAGGGGTGCTAAAACATTGGAAAATTAAGTTCCATTACGAGCCAGAAGATAATTTGAAAGTTGTAGAAGGCATCGGTCCTAAAATTGAAAGTTTATTAAAAAATGCAGGGATTTATAGCTATGTAACGCTAGCTACTACTTCCTCAGATGCAATTAAAGATATTTTGCTCGCCGCAGGTGACCGTTTTAGAATGCACGACCCCCGAACTTGGCCTGCTCAATCTTCTTTAGCGGCGCAAGGTCGTTGGGATGAATTGGCTATCTTGAAAGATGAATTGGATGGAGGGAGATAATTTTTAGTGGTAAGTCGTAAGTTTAAAAAGGCTGATTTCTTATGAAATCAGCCTTTTTTAATTTTGGTCTCCCAAAGCCAAAAGGGAGAATTTGTCCACGAAAACAAACAAACTATATATTTGCTCCCTAAGCGAAGATTTTGAGGCAGGCTATACTTAACTTAGGGTTCAAATTGAGGACTGATTGATTAAATCCATTTTTACACTTACATTTATCAATTTTTCCTAAAAATAAAAAGTGCTAAACCTAGTCAATTTCCGCTTAGTGAAAACATCCGTTTAATTTATCAACAGACCTCAATTAATAGATTTACGCAGTTGTTATTTTTTCATTTTTTCAACCGCAAATAATAATATTAGTGCAAATATTGCTACAAAGATGGTTTTTTTCCAATCAATTGCACCGTCCGATAGATAGTCGTAAATGGTAATTCCAGTTACAATTCCTAATGCTGTTCCTAATATTTTCTTCATTCTTTTAATGGTTTAAATTATATTGATTAGTTCGTTTTTCGTGGTTAAAGCTAATTTGTATATGCCCCTACTTTTATCCATGATGTTAAAATCACGAAATTATTGTAATAGAATGTCAATCGTAAGCAAGCTTCTGAAAATTGGTATTTAACCTTCAAAATAAGCATTCCCAAAAAATATCTTAAAATTAGCATCACTTTGGGAAAAGAAAAACCATTGTTAAGTTATGTAATTCAATGAGTTATACAAACAGTCGTGGGTAAATTCTCCCTTTTTACTCGCTATGATCAATTTTAAAATTTATTTTTGAAGTTGAAGTTGAATTACCATCCTCCTACTCCACCGCCGCCGCCACCGCCACCAGAAAATCCACCACCACCACTGCCACCACCAAATCCGCCGCCACTATTAGCAGGTGGAGGAGGCGTTGAAGACTGCACAATCGACCGACTAAAATCGGAAGAAAAGTGATGGGTTGCATAAATATGGCGATTATTGGACCAGTTAGGTTGATAAGCGGCTGCTTCTAAGATAGACTTAAAAATAGTCGACCATTTGTGTTCAACTCCTAGTGCAAAAGCATAAGGTAACATAGCTTCAAAATGTTCGGGCGTTCTATCAGGTGGGTTAAGTAGGTTTATTCTATCCTTCTCTGCCATTTCTAAATACATTTTAAAGCCTTCTATTTCTGATTGTAATTTCAATTTTTCTTCTGTTGGTCGCTTAATCAAGTAAGCATAAACAAATAGAGCAATCAATGCCATTGGAACAAATAAGCCTAAAGCTACTGCATTTAAACTAGCCCCATTAAAGAAATTATGGACCATTCCTTTTAGTTCGGACAAGCCCATAAATATGGGAAGTCCACCAGAGAAAATGATAAACATTAAAAAAGGAATAATGAAAACTTGTATGCCTTTGGGAATAAGGGTTTTAGAAGAAAAAATACTAAAAATAATGATTAAGGGTAGTAGTACAAAAACACCTGATAATAAGGCAATGCCTACGCCATCCATTTCTGCCCCTGTACGATTCATCAAATAGATAGCTGCTATAACTGTCAAAAAGCTAATAATAATCGGTAAAACTAGAAACTGTCGGTTATTCCCCTCATTGACAAAAGCTTCATGTTGGGCTAAAATATTATTTTGGTGAGCACTATAAGCACTTTTAACCGTAGATTCATAAGAACCATCAATAGTCACAGTATCTCCTTGTGCAAAAAGTCGCTCTATTAAAGCCCGCTCTTCTTTATATAAATCCGTTGTATCTGCTTTTAATCGAGTTAAAAAATAGCGTTTCCCACTTGAAAGAAATCCACTAGCTCCTTTTTCATCAATTCTCAAATATCCTTTAATAGCTAGGTTTATTATCGAGGCGGTCACCTTATTAGTTTGGTAAGACTCTTTGGCTATGTAGCTCAAAGAAGATGGAGAATAGCCCTCTGGCGAAGCGAATAATGGATAAGGAGTCGGTTTTGGTGGGTCAACCCCATACTTGTTCCAAGTCGTAACAAAGTAACCCAATAAACCTAAGGAAACTAAACTCAATAAAAGTGCAGATCCATGTTTTTCTAAAAAAGAAGGTCCTTGAACAATTCCTTTTTCAAACCCTACGCCAATTGTCATGCCTTCTCTTGGGCTCAGTCCTGCAGCTTGAAAAAATAGTTCATTCCCTTTATTAAATTCCTTGGCAGTACAATTACTTTCCAGAGCGCCATACCTGCCTGTATAGCAAGCTTTTTGTAAGTGATTCGCTCCAACTGGCAGTATGACCAAACAAGAAGCTTCATCTATCGGAAATTTAATATCATGCCCGATAGCATTCCAATAAATTTCATCAATTTTTTCTAATTGTTCCACTTGATGTGGCACCTCATATTCTATGGTATAATGATATTGACCAGGGCGCAAAATAACTTCTCTCCTACCGATATATAAAACTTCATGCCCGTTTTCTGTTCTAGTACTAACGCCTTCTGGTTTGCCATCTCTCAAAACTCGAAGAATCTTATATCTTACAGATTTTCTCTTACCTGATTGTAAAGTTCGAGTGTTGGGAAGACTCCTGGTAATCCCTCGTTTAATGGCCTTTCCTGTGACATTCACCGTCAAATCTTCCTTCACTTTGATGGAACGGTCAGTCATCACTTCTAGGACTACCTTGTAGTCTAAAATGCGTTCTTCTTGTCCTATTCCAATGCCTTGCAAAAGGAAAAAGCTGACTATAAAAAAGGAAAGTCTATAAATTATTAATTTCATCTAGAATAATTTTGCAAGTTTTAGCGATTAGGTACGCGATAAAAATAAACTAATTTTTATTTTTTGATGGTTTGATGGCTAGATTGTCTGATTGCCAACGCCATATTGACAATTAAGCCGTCATAATTTATCCCGATTTTTTTCGGGACAATCAAACCATCCGTTTTTAACTGCTAGTTTATTTTTGTCCTAATAATTACTTAAAGCTCAATTCTTAAAACTTAACTTTAGGAACTGCTTTTTCCGCAGCGTTATCAATTTCAAAGAAGTCCGCTAGATAAAATTTAAACATGTTTGCCACTAAATTACTAGGGAAAGATTCCACCATTACATTATTTTCCCGAACAGTGCCATTATAATATCGACGTGCTTTTTCTACATCACCTTCAATCTCGGATAACTCATTCTGTAATTGTAAGAAATTAGTATTGGCCTTTAAATCTGGATAAGCTTCTGACAAAGCAAAAATATTAGCCATTGCTGCTTGTAGTTGTTGTTCTGCGGCTTTTGTCGCTTTTACGCCTGTGGCAGATGCCGCTGCATTTCTAGCCGTAATCACTTGATTTAAAGTTTCTTTTTCATGCCCTGCATATCCTTTAACCGTTTCAATTAAATTAGGAATTAAGTTGTATCGTTTTTTTAATTGTACGTCAATACCACTCCAACCTTCTTCCACCATCGTTCGAGACCGCACTAGTTTATTATACATACTACCAACATATAAAGCTATTAATACTAAAGCAATAAGTGCATAAATCATAATAGAAATTCTTTTTTATTAGTTTTGTTATTGTTATAAAAGCAATCTTACCCTGTTGCTTAAAATGTGTATCAAGGTAAAACTACTATTTTTTGTGAAAATAGGTTGTTTTTTTGGATAAAACTCGTGGAAAAAAAGATAAAATAAATTGGAGAGATGCTATTTATAGGACGCTCATTTATTTGGGCGCAATCGGGATTTGTCTCCAAGTCCCGTAGGGACTAAACATGGGTAACGCACTTCAAC
>CAYMSC010000322.1:0-7714 GCA_964392805.1 uncultured Saprospiraceae bacterium | reverse complement strand
GTCTGACTTCTGACCTCTTTTCAAAATCACTCTTTTATCCCGTTTGGAGTATATTTTTAAAAGAAGGCCTTCAAGTTTATTGATAACTTGGAGGCCTTTTATTTTGTATATCATTCGGGGTTATTTATATGCCCAGCAAATAAAAAGGTTGGCTGTCTAAAAAAGATAGCCAACCATATAATTAAAATTTTGAACAAGAAATATTAATAATTAATAACTGTTTAATACAGTCGTTTGACGATTAATTTTCTAGTAATCGCTTTTTGACCCGATACCTCGATAAATACTTGGTAAAATCCGTTTGGAATATGTTTGTTCAAAGGAAATTGAACAGATTCATTTTCTACCGTTCCAAGGTCTAAAGTAGAAACTACTTGACCAAAGTTATTAGTAATCCGAATGGTTACTGATTTACCAACTACAGGCTTAAGGTTGAAATTTAACAGATTTTGAGCTGGATTAGGATACATAGATAAACCTTCCAAATCAATATTAAATTCAATGTTCTTAATTTCTGTATAATCAAATGTCCCATTGGTATAAACTTGTTTAATTCGATAGTAATTATCACCTAAAGCAGGAGTAGGGTCAATACCGTTGTAGGTCTCTACCTCATCACTTAAATCACTATTTTCTACTCTAGCTAAGGCTTCAAAACTTACGCCATCTAAGGACTTTTCAATGATGTAGTAATTATTTCTATACCCAGTATTTGTTGCCCATTGTAACGCTACTTCTCTTTGAGCAGTAAACGCCTCAAAGGCTAACATTGGTGCATTACGAGAACTTGCATTCACGTCTTCGCAAGTATTACCAAGCGGCGTAAGGTTTCCAAAGAATTCGATACAATTCCCCCAGTCACCACCAGCCCATGCGCCGATACTAAATTCTCCATCCGATTCATTATTAGCTCCTGCTCCTAAAACAAAATCTCTACCTTCGTTTTGCTCCAAGTTAAATACCGTATTGCCAATGGTAATAGAACCCGTAAAAGAGGTATAATAAAATTCAGGGGTTAAATTAGCCTCATAACATGCATTTTGCCAATTCTCACCAGTTGAAGCTAAGTCATTAAGGAAGATAAGTACCTGACCAACTTGATTACCAGAAGTAATAGAACCCATAATTTGAGCCGTGCCATTATCAAACTCTAAAAGCATTAAATCGCTTCCAGCATTCCAAACTTGGAAATCATTTCCACAATCTCTTCTAAAAAAGACACCAGGTTCAGAAGCAATTAATCGGTTATTACATTCTGGTTCAGAATCTGTAATTCGGTATTTTGTACAACCACTTAAAAAATCAGGTGTATCATCACATACATTACCAATACCATCGCCATCATTATCTGCTTGGTCTGGATTGAAAGTGAAAACACAATTATCTTGATTATCACAAATACCATCACCATCGGAATCGCCTCCTTGTCCATCACATGGGTCTACTACGACACCACCATCCGTTACGGTTACGATTATTCGATTAAAGCAATAAGGATTGAAAGATTGAATAGTAACAGTGTAATCTCCTGCATCTAAGTTGTTCATCATTTCCATCGTACCACAAGCCCCATTTTCACATACTACAATTTGTGCAAAACCTGTTGATGGACCAGAAAATTCTACTTTCGCTCCTGCAGCAATACTAGAAATTGTTACTTTTCCTGCTTCGCCTATCACCACTACATCGTTACAATCTAGTGCACCTCCTACAACACCATCCGGCGTATCATCACAAACATTTCCGATACCGTCGCCATCATTATCCGCTTGGTCTGGATTAGCTGTAAAGTCACAATTATCTTGGTTATCACAAATGCCGTCGCCATCTGAGTCACCACCTGCATTATCACATGGGCTTCCTCCACCATTTCCGTCAGTTACTACAACGACTACTCGATTAAAGCAGTAAGGATTGAAAGATTGAACAGTAATGGTGTATTCTCCTGCCGTTAAATCGTTCACCATTTCCATTGAGCCACATGCTCCGCCCTCACAAACTAAAATTTGCGCAAAGCCTGTAGCTACACCTGAAATTTCTACTTTCGCTCCTGCAGCAATATTAGAAATTGTTACTTTTCCTGCTTCGCCTATCACCACTATATCGTTACAATCTAAATCTCCTCCAACTGGGCCATCTGGCGTATCATCACAAACATTTCCAATGCCGTCTCCATCGTTATCAGCTTGGTTTGGATTGAAAGTTAAATCACAATTGTCTTGAGCATCACAAATACCGTCGCCATCTGAGTCTCCACCTGCATTGTCACATGGGCTTCCACCGCCACAATTTTCAATTCTACTTACAGAAATACGATTAGATAAGTCAAAACATCCAGTTAAGTTATTGATATTTGCACCCGCAACTAAACCTGTTACATTTTCATATCTTATATAATATACACCGCAAGTTCCTGGCCCTGCCCCTTCAAAGTCAACGCTACTTGATGCAGCTGGATTTAAAATGGTTCCATCTGCTTCCGTAACTATCCATCCTCTATTTGGTCCACTGCCTCCTGCAAAGGTAAAGTTAACGATACTTGGTTGGCCATCATTCACACATAAGTCTGTAATATCGTCAGTAGTCGAAATAGTACCACCATTTACATTACATGTAGGCCCACTATCTCCATCTGTAACGGCTACTGTTACCCGGTTAAAGCAATAAGGATTAAAAGATTGGACCGTTATCGTATAATCTCCGGCCGTTAAATCGTTCACCATTTCCATTGAGCCACATGCTCCGCCTTCACAAACTAAAATTTGCGCAAAGCCTGTAGCTACTCCTGAAATTTCTACTTTCGCTCCTGCAGCAATATTAGAAATTGTTACTTTTCCTGCTTCGCCTATCACCACTATATCGTTACAATCTAAATCTCCTCCAACTGGGCCATCTGGCGTATCATCACAAACATTTCCAATGCCGTCTCCATCGTTATCAGCTTGGTCTGGATTTGCTACAAATGCACAATTATCATCTTCATTACAAACGCCGTCGCCATCCGTATCTCCTCCTTTATCCGTACAAGCATCTCCTCCATTATCTCCATCTGTTACGGTTACTGTTACTCGGTTAAAGCAATAAGGATTAAAAGATTGGACCGTTATCGTATAATCTCCGGCCGCTAAATCGTTCACCATTTCCATCATATCACAGTCTCCTTCGCAAACTAAAATTTGGGCAAAACCCGTAGCAGGTCCTGAAATTTCGACTTTTGCATTCGCTGCAATATTCGTAATCGTTACTTTTCCTGCTTCCCCTACTGCAACAAAATCGTTACAATCTAAATCACCTCCAACAGGGCCGCCACAATTAACAATTCTTGTTACCGTAATGCGATTTGACAAATCAAAGCAACCCTCTAAAGCATTCACATTTCCTCCTTCAAATAAGCCGGTTATGTTTTCATATCTTACATAGTATACATTACATGCTCCAGGTCCTGCTCCTTCAAAATTCACACTACTTGGTGCAGCTGGATTTAAAATAGTTCCATCTGCTTCTGTCACTATCCATGCTCGGTTTGGCCCACTACTTCCTGATACAGAGAAATTAACGATACTTGGTTGACCGTCATCCACACATAAATCAGTAATATCATCATTCGTTGAAATTGTTCCGCCTTCTACATCACATGGGCTTCCAGCTCCGTCTGTTACGATTACCGTTACACGGTTAAAGCAATAAGGATTAAAAGATTGGACCGTTATCGTATAATCTCCCGCCACTAAATCGTTCACCATTTCCATCATATCACAGTCTCCTTCGCAAACTAAAATTTGGGCAAAACCCGTAGCAGGTCCTGAAATTTCGACTTTTGCATTCGCAGCAATATTCGTAATCGTCACTTTTCCTGCTTCCCCTACTGCCACAAAATCGTTACAATCTAAATCTCCACCAATAGGGCCTCCACAACCAACAATTCTTGTTACTGTAATTCTATTAGACAAATCAAAGCAACCCTCTAAAGCATTCACATTTCCTCCTTCAAATAGGCCAGTTATGTTTTCATATCTTACATAGTATACATTACATGCTCCAGGTCCTGCGCCTTCAAAGTTGACACTACTTGGTGCAGCTGGATTTAAAATAGTTCCATCTGCTTCTGTTACTATCCATGCTCTATTTGGACCACTACCGCCAGATACAGAGAAATTAACGATACTTGGTTCACCATCATCCACACATAAATCAGTAATATCATCATTGGTTGAAATAGTTCCTCCATCAACTAAACAAACAGGCACAATATCTTCAGGTCGGAAACCAGCATCTATATCAAGGTTTACTTCTCCTGCACTTAGAGTAAATACAGGTGTAATTCCAGTAGTAGGGTTGATATCACTATCTAAAGAATCGTCTCCTCCTTGATTTGGGTCGGTTACAACTAAACCATTAGTTGCTCCAGAAAATGTAATCTCATAATCTCCTGGATCTAAGTCATTGAACATATACATTCCATTCTCATCAGAGAACATGAACATTGTTACCCTAGTATTCACATTCATCAACCTAACAACAATACCTTCTATACCTGACTCATTTGCATCTTGAATACCATTTCCATTACTATCAAGGAAAACCAAGTTCCCAACCTTTGCTACATTAGAAACCGTTTCTTCTACTGTTACATCGAAAGAACAAACTTCCATATTTCCACAGGCATCTATTACCGTATAAACAACAGTAGTTGTTCCAATAGGAAAGACACTACCAGAAGCAGGGCCACTAGTTCTAGTAATCATCAATCCAGCAAGTGGGCAAGAGGTAGAAGCAGTAGGCGCGGAAAAAGTAACCGCCGTTCCTGTTGCACCAATTGCTGCCATAACCGAAATATCATTATTACAAGTTAAAGTAATTGTTCCAGCAGGAAGACCCGCACAGGTACAACCATCTGCTTGAATAGCGTCTTGAACCGTATTCGCATTTCCGTCATTACACATAGTTCCTGCCGGCACTCTCGCACCAACAGTAGGGTCATTATCATCACAATCTTCGTCTGCACAAATACCATCTTCGTCTGCATCTCCGCCATTATTTGCACATGGTGCAATCATTTCGGTCACTGTTACTACAAAAGAACAAGTCTCTGAATTTTCGCAATTATCAGTTACGGTAAAAGTAACAGTAGTTTCTCCAACAGGGAAAATACTTCCAGTCGTAGGTCCTCCAGTTTGACTAATAGTTACTCCTCCCAAAACACAAGTAGAACTCGCATTAGGTTGTCCATAAAATACGACCATTCCATTAGAACCCATTGGGGCAATTGCATTAATATCCCCTGGGCAAAAAACAGAAATATTACCGGTAGGTAAACCAAAACAACCACATCCATCTCCTTGAATCTCATCATTAATCGTATTAGGGTTGCCATCATCACAACTAGTACCTGGTGCTTGTCTAGCCCCTACATTGGGGTTAAAATCATTACAATCATCCTCAAAACAGACGCCATCACCATCAAAGTCTCCTCCTCTATCTGCACAAGGGTCTATCACCTCCCCAACACAAGTACAACCATCTGCTTGAATAACATCATTACCTGTATTAGGGTCACCATCATTACAATCCGTACCTGGTGCTTGCGAACCATCCGTTAAATTGATGATGCCTAAATCTACTGGACAATCTGTATCTCCCCAACGGACATAAATATCAAAGTTTCCAGCCGACAAATTGCTAAACGCTGTCATGCCTATCAAATCAGATACATCCAATGGATAAGTAATACCTCCATCCATACTAAATTCAATACGGGTACGACCTGAGTTATCAGGAAACAAAAATTTAATTTCTCCATTAGACGCTCCACATGCTGGATTGGTCTGTTCTACCGTTACTATAGGTGCTGGTGAATTATCAACTAAATTGATGATGCCTAAATCCAGAGGGCATTCATCATTACCCCATCGAACATAAATATCAAAATTTCCAGCAGCCAAATTATTAAACGTAGTCATTCCTATTCCATCTTCTACCCTTAGTGGATAACTACTTCCACCATCCATACTAAATTCTAAATTTGTTCGCCCAGGATTATCAGGAAACAAAAATTTGATTTCCCCATTAGCCTCTCCACATTCTGGATTGGTCTGCTCTACCGTTACCACTGGAAAACCAGTACCACTACATGGGAGTGCTGGTACACAATCTGCGGTAAAGCTAACCAACCCTACACCAAATGATTCTCCATCATCAACTGGAGAACAAATAGTAAGGATAGCGATAACGGCTTGTTCAGATACATCTTGAAAAGTCATACTAAATAAAGATGCTTCATCTCCAGCATTTTGCTCTGTGAATGTTTGCGATCTAGTATCTAGGATATTATCGTTACTGTCTTTGATATCAATCTGAATGGATACAGGTCTATCGTCATCTCCTTTTTCATGAATAGGAATGTCAAACCGAATTTCGCTCATTCCGTTACTTTGTAAAAGGTCAGCATCTATGGTAAAACAATCTGCCCTATTATTTCTGCTGTGTAGTTCTCTGTCTACTAAATAAAGACTTGACCCAGCTCCTTCAATTGCTCTTTCTACGTAAATAGCCATACTTCTTCCATCGCTATTTCTCGAACAAATCTCGCTAAAATTTCCGTCGAAAGTATTTCTAAAAAGATGCTCATCTTCTCCAGAACCAGTAGCCTGTCTTACATCTATTGGTGAAGTATTAGCAGAACGAGACCCTGTAGTTCCTCCTGCTGCAGTAAATTCTACGTTTGAAGGTGGTCTATTTCCTGCGACCCATAATTCAACCGTAACTTTTGTCACGTTCTCAGGGTTTGGAATATCAAAGCAAGGTCTATTTTCTCCCCTTACACCAATAATGTAAGTATCAATTGCCCTATCTGACCCGCATGGGTTACTAAATTCAGGATTACTAGAGATACGGTCGGCTGTTTCGTTTCCGATGTCATCAGCAAACTCATAACAACTTGATAGTGTCCCTATTTCCAGAGAGCTATGAGTGTCCTTAAAATAAATTTTGTCTTCATTACTTAAATCTGTAATGGTAGAAAAGTCGGTACTAGTAGAAAAAAGTGCTTCTTCAATAGTAGGTGTACTAGCCCACGAATTGAATATCATGAAACATAAAAATAATGTTAATGCACGGTAAAGTTGATTCATTGTTCATAATTTTAGTTAGTAAAAAGTATTACATCGACAAAAGGTCTATCGAATCTCTTTAGAATATTCCGTATTAATTAAAGACAATAGTGTTATAGGCATTTCTGAAATGCAATCAAAAAGAGTTGTAAATTATGTAAGTGGAGAAGTGGTGTTAAAATGGTGAGAAAACAGATAAGGTAGGTATTAAACCTCTTTATTGTTCATAGTTTTGCTCTACCAATTAGAAAATATTGTTAACTATTAATAATCATCCGTTATTAATATTTTGAATTATTTAATCTAAAAAATAAAAGGGGAAAAATTATTTGGGGAATTTTACAAAGGGGAAAAATAATATTAAATGGGGAATAAAGAAGAAATACTTTCGTATTACAAACGTAGTGCTTTTTTTTAAAAAATCCTATTTTTAACAAAAAAAACCTTTTCCAAACAATATATCTGAAGTTTCAAAAAAAAACTCCTATAGTCCATAGGGGAAGTGAATAATTCCTTAGTCTAAGGAGTATATAGTTAGAAATTAGCTAGTAATAATTTAAAAAACCAGTAAAAATTGGAGATTCCAAACGAAATTTATTACTAAG
>CAYMSC010000321.1:2796-7735 GCA_964392805.1 uncultured Saprospiraceae bacterium | reverse complement strand
GGATCAAAAGAAGCCGTCCTAGATGTTCAAGTTATTGTTTTGCCGTTACTTAGGTTAATTTTTGCTATTAGTTTTCAGTTCCTTATTCTAAAATGTTGAAATTGATTATCAGTTGTCAGCTGTAAATGATGAGTGATTAGATTCACCACTCACCATTTACAACTCACGACTATATTTATATCTGGTAAGCTTGCATTTCGTGTTCTCCAATATCCAAACCTCTTGCTTCTTCTTCTTCGTCTACTCTAATTCCAGTAGTTGCTTTCAAAATAAAGAATACTACGAAAGCGAAGATGAAAGAAAATACGCCAATTGAAGCAACGCCTATTAATTGAGTAACTAATTGGTCTCCACCAGCTTTAGCTCCAAAAAGTCCAACTGCTAAGGTACCGAAGATACCACATACTAAGTGTACAGAAGTAGCACCTACTGGGTCATCAATCTTACGCTTATCGAAGAAAACTACAGATAAAGGAATAATCGCACCAGCAATCAATCCAATAATGATAGATTCTCCCGGAGACATTTGGTCCGCTCCTGCTGTAATTCCTACTAAACCACCTAAGATACCATTTAATACCATTGGTAAATCGTAGTTCTTAAACATAATCAATGACACAATGAAGGCACCAATTGCACCTGCAGCTGCTGCTAAAGAAGTAGTAACAAATACTAATGATACATCTAAAGGACTAGCAGATAATACAGAACCTCCGTTAAATCCGAACCATCCAAACCATAATAAGAATACACCAATTGCCGCTAAAGGCATTGAGTGCCCAGTAATTGGTTTGATACCGTTTGCTGTATATTTTCCAGCTCTTGGTCCTAAAAGCATAGCTCCTGCTAAAGCTCCCCAGCCACCTACAGAGTGTACTAAAGTAGAACCTGCAAAATCATGAAAACCTCTTTCAGCTAACCAGCCTCCACCCCATTGCCACATACCCGTGATTGGATAAGAAATGGTTACGAATAAGGCACAAAATATTAGAAATGGTCCTAATTTAATTCTTTCTGCTACTGCCCCTGATACAATCGTACAACAAGTAGCGGCAAACATTGCTTGAAAAATGAAGTCTGTCCAATAAGTGTAGCCTGCATTATAAACATCCCATTTACCTTCTGCATAGGCGACTGCATCTCCGGGGTCTATACCTATCCCAAAGCCAGCAAAGCCAAAAAAGCCTCCAGCATAATCATCTCCTGGGTACATAAGGTTAAAACCAATAGCATAGTAGGACAATAAGCCCATTGCCACGATCATACAGTTTTTAAATAGAATGTTAACTACGTTTTTCTTTTGCACGAAACCAGATTCTAGCGTGGCGAATCCAAGGTGCATGATGAACACGAGTGCCGTAGAAACCAGCATCCACGTGTTATTTGCGGTAAATAATCCTTCAGTCATCTTTCGTTTAAAGTTAATTAATTAGAGAATTCAGCGTATGCCCGCATCATCGCATAAAATGATGCACAAACAGTTCCTAGTACAGTTGGCAGTTTGCCTAATCAATAATGGCAACTAATACAAACTATCCGCTATTTCAAGCATGAATTACTAGGCTATTCTCAGGTATATTTATCCAGAAAATAGTACGGGCAAACCTTGTTTTAAAAACTAATTCGGTTAGAAATTTTAGAGGAAAATTAAAAAAGGAAAGAATAAAAGAAGGTTATACTATAGATTATTAATGATTCATTCAGAACAGAGTCGCTCAGCAATGAGATACTAATAAGCCATAATTTCCAAAAACTTTCTAATTTATCCAGAACACTTTTCTACATCCCCTTAAATAATAGTTGGTTAGGACGATGGGAATAAAATAATTGATTACAATGCGTCAGCGCCAGTTTCACCGGTTCTAACTCTTGTAATTGAAGCAACATCATAAACCGTGATTTTTCCATCACCAGTTTTTCCTGTTCTTCCTGCTTTTACAATAGTATCTACGATTTCATCTACTTTGCTGTCATTGGCTACAATGTCCAACTGTAAACGTGCAATATAATCTGCATCATAAACACTACCACGGTAAACCCGTTGTTCTTTTTGAAGACCAAATCCTTTAACATCGCTCATGGTAAAGAATCGAACACCTATATCTGCTAAGGCATCTCGAATGGCATCAAATTTTGACAACCTAACAACTGCTTCGATTTTTTTCATCAGAATTGATTTTGTTTGAAAAGTTATGAAATAAACTGTATTCCTATTTAGATTACCAAAGAGTTCTAGGTAGCTCAAAATAAAGAATAAAGCTTACTAAAAAGGTTAGTAACTTTACTAACAAGTTTGGTGCTTACGAATCATTTGGTTGATTAAATGGATTATATAAGGTTGCAAACACCAAGTTTATTTTTTCATCAAAACTTATATAAAAATACTAAATTCTTAGTAGTTTGATTATCAAAAAAAAATAAAAAATTATTTAAAAGAACTGTCTAAGTATACAACAAATTTAGAACACCTATTTGATTTTTCAAAATATAACACAGCTACTTTTTGTTCTGTGAAATTACTTCCAGATATGCTATTCTTGATTCAGAACATTATTCTTTTTTAGCTTTCCAAACAAAATTTTAATTAGCTGTTAATTTAACATACGGTCAATATTAGAAATACAGCCAAAAGATTTTTTTTGTCAATTATTTACTTTTTTTTAAGGAAATTATGTACTTTTTTAAATTATTGTCTATTAAAGGCTAAAATTAATGTCTTCATCAAAGCATTTATATTTCCTATCCAGTGTTTTTTGCCTGTTTTTGACGGTCAAATCAACTGCTCAATTAGATTCTATTGGATTACCTGAAAATTTGACTTACCAAATTGAAAGTTATATTGAAAACATAGAAGCAGAAGTAGATTTTGATTTTAATACTTTATATCAAACCCTCCATACTTATTTACAAAAACCGCTCAATCTTAATCGTGCAGATGAATATCAATTAGACAACCTAGGTTTACTCAATGACTTACAAATTAGTAGCTTGCTGAATTATAGGGGCGAAAAAGGTGATTTGTTAGCCATTTATGAGTTGCAAGCCGTTCCCAACTTTGACCTTTCTACTATCTATCGCATTTTGCCTTTTGTTACGGTTAATCGAAGTTTGGATGATTTGAATGAATCCTTTGGGGCTATCTTAGCCAAAAGTAAAAAAAATCTTTACCTAAGATGGAGTCGGAATATTGAAGTGCCACAAGGATTCCAAACCAAGGACGAAGAAACACCACCAGCCTACCGTGGAGATATTAATAAGTATTATCTTCGATATGCGCAGGTCTATGAAAATCGCATCAGTTTTGGGCTCACCTTAGAAAAAGACCCCGGAGAAGAATTTTTTAGAAATAGCAATAAACAAGGCTTCGACTTTATGTCTGCTCATTTTATGTATAAAAAAGTCAATAAGATTGTGGAAAGATTAGTAATCGGCGATTTTAGGGCAAAATTTGGACAGGGTTTAATCTTAAATACTCGTTTTTCGCCAAGCAAAAGTGCTTTTGTTACAGCGACTAGTCGTTCGGGCGCGCCACTCAATCGCTTTACTTCTGTCAATGAACAAAATTATCTGAGAGGTGCAGGTGCTACTTTAAAGTTAAACAAACAATTCACTTGGACTAATTTTATATCCTTTAGAAAACGAGATGGAAATCTGCTTCAATCTAATGCTCTTGATGAGGATTTGGAAGTCCAGAATTTGAACTCCCTTCAATTATCTGGCTTACATCGGACCGAAAGAGAAATAGATGGAGAAAATGCCCTTAAACAATTATCACTTGGCACCAGCCTAAAATATAAAGGGACGAAAGGCAATGTTGCTGCAAATGTTTTTTATACACAATTTAATCGAGCCGTCGGCAAATCTGACCAGCCTTATAACAACTACTTTTTCAAAGGCAAACAGTTACTAAATGCAAGTCTAGATTATACTTATTATTATAAAAACTTCATCATCTTTGGCGAAACCGCCTGGAGTGATAATAATCAATTTGCCTCCGTCAATGGCATTACGGCTACCCTCAGTTCTAAAATTGCCTTTTCGGTTCATAGTCGGTTCATGCCGAGGGCCTTCCATAGTTTATTTGGACAAACCTTCTCAGAAACGGCTAGTGTGGCTAATGAAAATGGTTGGTATATCGGACTCACCTTTAATCCTACAAGCGCATGGCGTTTTGCCTTATATGCGGATACATGGAGGCATCCTTGGCTTCGCTTTCGTGCAGATGCTCCCTCTAGAGGAAGCGAATATTATGCTAGAGTAACCTTTTATAAAAGAAAAGATATGGAAGCTTACGCCCACTTTAAATATGAAAGTAAGCAAGAAAGTTATCGACTAGATTATACTAATTTGGATGAATTGCTTTTTAAAAATAAGTCCAATTTTCGAATTCATTTAAACAAAAAAGTCACCAAAAGATTATCGCTTAGGAGTCGATTAGAATGGTCTATTTTTGATATTGAGCAAGCAACTAATGCAGACGGACAAATATTTTATGATGGGGCGTTCAGACCACAATCTGCGGTAAAAAGCAATGGATTTATGGCCTATCAAGATATTATTTATAAACCTGTTACGATTCCTTTATCGGTGACTACTCGCTTTGCTATCTTCAATGTCGATAATTATGATGCCCGTATTTATGCCTATGAAAATGATGTCACCTACCAATTTTCTATCCCAGCCTATTATAATAAAGGAACAAGATTTTATGCCAATCTAAAATATAGCACTAGACAACATTTGACCTTAGAAGCAAGATACGCACAAACGTTTTGGAATAATCAAACTGAATTTAGTTCAGGAAATAATCGAATAGAAGGGCAAACTAAGTCAGAAGTGAAGGTGCAGGTGAGGTGGGCGTTTTAGAAGTACTGGATGGTTCAAATCTGAAATCATACATCTGAAATCATACATCTGAAATCATAAATCCATCCAGCTA
>CAYMSC010000321.1:0-2696 GCA_964392805.1 uncultured Saprospiraceae bacterium | reverse complement strand
ATCTGAAATCATACATCTGAAATCATACATCTGAAATCATAAATCCATCCAGCTAGATTACCAAACAGATTTATGATTTATGATTTATGAACTATGATTTAAGATTTGGATATGCCTAAGCAAACTGTCAACTTTAATCAAGTTAACTAGCAGCTAATATCCAAAAACCTAAACGACAGCTTTTTTAGAACCACCATCAGGATAAACATCCCCTACATTCTCTTTAATCCAAATCAAACACTCTTTGAAATTATCAAACATTTGTTCCCTTGGAATTAAATCTGGAATAATATCAATCCGTTCCATCATATATTTTGGTTGTTCCGATGTGTGGACCAATACTATTTTCCTACCATTCTTAACCAAATCAACTAAAACATCTTCCATCGCATAGAGACCAGATTGGTCCATATAAGACAACTTATCCATCCGAATAATTACGGTGGAAGCAGTCGATGGAATTTGTTGGGCTAATGCTTGAAAATCACTAGTAGACCCAAAGAATAAAGGACCATTAACATGTTTGATAAATACCTCTTCTTTTAAGTTCTGTGGAAAATCTATTTCATCTGCCCAAGCTGGTTCTTCTTTTAAGGTGGTGATTTCAGATTGCTCTGCAGTTAAATCTCCAATCTTTTTCATAAACATTAAAGAAGCGATAACTAATCCAATACCTACCGCATAAACTAAGTTCCAGACAGAAGACAATACCAATACGACTAACATAATTGCTACCTCTGGTCGAGGCATATAAGGAATCGCTTTTAAGCCTTTATAATCCATTACCCCAATTCCTACGGTAATCAAAATACCTGCTAAAACGGCTGCTGGAATCTGTGAAGCAACTGGTCCTAAAGCTAATAAAATAAACAACAATAAAATACCAGCTATCATTCCTGATAATCTCGTTTTACCACCAGCATTGATATTCACCACTGTTCTAATCGTAGCACCCGCCCCCGGAATACCTCCAAAAACTGCCGCAATCGAGTTTCCAATACCCTGTCCTATCAATTCTTTGTTAGGTTTATGTTTCGTTTTGGTCATATTATCTGCCACCACCGATGTTAAAAGAGAATCAATTGCCCCTAATAAAGATAAGGTTAATGCCGTAAAAATATAGGGGGTGATACTTGCTAAATTAAAGTCTGTAATTATGCCAAAATTGGGCATTGGAAAACCACTCGGTATTTCCTCAATTGGTCGATAATTCAGTCCAAACCCAAAGGCTATCCCTGACATCACCAGCAAGGCGACTAAAGTACTTGGTACTGCTGTAGTAATTCGTTTAAAGCCATATATAATAAAGATAGTCCCAAGTGCGAGGAGTAATTCTAACCAATTAATTTGTTTTAGGGCAGTTGGCAAAACTTTGAGTGCCCCCAATACTCCTGACGATTCTTTCCCTGCCAATGTTTGTGATTCTTTTAATATTTGTGCGGGAGTCGTTAATTCTGCTCTTCTGATGGTTTCCTTAAAATCCTCTAACACTAAGATGCCCTCTCCTGCTTCTTCCTTTAGAATATTGTCTAAAATAATTTCCTCTGCTTGGGGCTTAAATTGGTCAACAAAAGCTAAATCTTCTTTTGGATAATATCCAATTGCTGGTAAAATTTGAGTAATTAAAATGATTACACCAATGGCGGTCATAAATCCAGAGACTACTGGATAGGGAATATATTTAATATATTTTCCAAACCCCATTA
This sequence comes from uncultured Saprospiraceae bacterium, assembly GCA_964392805.1. GTDB lineage: Bacteria > Bacteroidota > Bacteroidia > Chitinophagales > Saprospiraceae > JAFMDF01. The sequence goes on along the minus strand of CAYMSC010000321.1, from coordinate 990 downwards.
ATCCCAGCCCTATTTGCAGTAAACCTGACAATAAAAATACCGTTAAAATGGCAGGTAATGCTTTATCAACTTCACCCTCGAATGCCGCTACAATTCCTGCAATAACAACCATACTTACCGCTGTCATTGGGGCAGTTGGTCCTGAAATTTGCGTATCTGTTCCTCCGAAAAGTGCGGCAAAGAAACTAATAAAAATAGCACCATAAAGACCTGCACTTGGTCCAAGACCAGAACTTACACCAAACGCTAATGCTAATGGTAAGGCAACAATACCTGCTGTGATACCACCAAATAAATCCCCTCTAAAGTGAGAAAAGTCTAATCCTAATATTTTTTTCATGTTGATAATGTTTGAAGAGGTTTAACGCTTTATATATTTCGTATTTCTTAATGCAATTAGGGCTTACGTAAAAAAACACATTATTTGTTGTATTATTTTAGCAAAAAAACTATTTGTATTTTAAGTAAAAAAAAATCAACTTTGCAGACAAATAAAAATGAAAGTAACAACTAACAAATATTTGATTCTTCTTTATGATGATACCCTAAATGGGTTACTCTCTGCTATTTTTGATGTCTATCGCTTAAAATTAGACCACTTTGATATTATCGCTAATCAAAATTTTAAAGACCCTATTTTTAAACCTACCCTTCAAATATCAACGAATAAAGCCAAAGCCAATCGAATTAAAATTGGCATTAAAAAAAGAACCGGTCAAAATCTACTTCCCTATTTACAAATTTCTTTTAAAAACCAACCAGGTAAAGAAGAAAGAATTTGTCAATTCATTCAAAAAATTTTTGCAAAGAACTAATCATACAATAAATATTTAGCTCGTATTTTTTTAAATTCACTTAATCCTTCCTGCCACGTTGCTTTTATTGCTTCGGCTGATTTTCCAGCAATGATTTGTTTTCGTAATGTACTTCCACCCGCTAATTTATCAAAAAATAAATTTTTCAAAAAGAAAGGTTCATTTTTTGGCATAT
>CAYMSC010000320.1:0-7746 GCA_964392805.1 uncultured Saprospiraceae bacterium | reverse complement strand
TTCAAAATCATGTTACGTACCTACGGCACGGCAAAACATCAATAATATCCCTTTTTTCTACCCATGTTTAGTACCTACTGTGTCCGTATGGACGGCACTATATATAGGGCACAAATCTCGATTGCGCCCGTCAAGTTACATAAAACATTAATATAATAAAAAATACATACCTTATTTCCTATGAATCGGTCGTGTAATATCTGGTCATTAGCTCCTTTTTGGGCATATTGTTGTTTACTTACCTGGTGGGTTAGTGACCACATTTTCTTTTGGGACACGGTTCAATTAGCCTCTAAACATGCACATTGGTATTATGAGCAAAATTTTCAGCATTTTCTATTACCTCAAAATATTGATAGTGGGCATCCGCCAATTTTTGGACTATATTTAGCTGCCTGTTGGAAAATATTTGGTAAATCTTTGCTGGTCAGTCATTTTTCTATGCTTCCCTTTTTATTAGGAATCGTTTGCTTATTGCAAAAAATAGGCACTTTTTATGGAAATAAAAAAGCCGCAAAATATTTAATATTATTGGTGCTTGTAGACCCTTTTTTTGCAGGACAAAGTATATTGGTTAGCCCCGACATCCTGCTTGTTTTTGCTTTTTTAGGGGGTATTTATGCTATTTTATACGAAAAAAAAATGGGAATAATCCTAAGTACCCTCCTATTAGGAATGATTAGTTTGCGGGGCATGATGGTCACCTTTGGTTTATACTTTTGGTGGATATTTTCGACTTTTAGCCAATCAAAAGCGAGTAACGGTACTATTAAAACGCTACTATCCATCATTTTAAAAAAGCTTCCTTATTTTCTACCTTCGGGTATTATAGCCTTATTATTTTTGGGGTATCATTATCAAGCAACGGGTTGGATTGGCTATCATCCAGATTCACCTTGGGCAGGTAGTTTTGAACAAGTGGGAATTAATGGGTTTGTAAAAAATATCGGTCTATTAGGTTGGCGATTGTTGGATTTTGGTCGCTTGTTTTTGCTAGGTGCTTTAATTTGGTTTTTATTTAAGTGGAATAAATTTTATGCTCTCAAAAATCCTCCCCCTAGCCCCCTCCAGAGGGGGAAAAGCATTCTACAAACCAAATCATTATTTGCTCTAATTATTATAATGTCATTGCTACTAACTCCTTCTCTCCTACTCCATAAGGGGCTAATGAGTCATCGCTATTTACTACCAATCACCTTGAGTATTACTCTATTTTTCTATCATTTATGGTTCACATTTATAACAAAAAAGAAAACCAGACAACTCGTTTTCAGTATTGCCTTTTTAGGTATGTTGACAGGAAATTTGTGGGTGTACCCCAAACATATTGCTCAAGGTTGGGATGCCACCTTAGCACATGTGCCTTATTATGAGCTTAGAAATCAAATGATTCAATATATTCAAAAAGAAAAAATTCCGCTACATGAAATTGGTACAGTGTTTCCCAATATTGGTCCTTTTGAAATCTATGATTTACAAGGTCAAACGACCGGCTTTGTTAAAAAGGATTTGGCAAAAAATAAGTACTTCTTCTATTCGGTTGTTTATAATGATGTCTCTGATGAAGAATTGCAGGAATTGGCGCGTAATTGGACGGTTTTGAAAGCATATAAAACTGGTAATATTTCTGTTGTTCTTTATGAAAAATAGGGGTATTTAGGGGTGTAGAGGTATAGAGGTGTAGGGGTGTAGAGGTACAAAGGGCAAACCTTTTGATGCCAAAAACGGGATAAAAAACCGAAAATGGACGATATTTTTATTAGGACGCAAATCTGAAATCTGAAATCATACATCATCAATCATAAATCCGTGTAATTTTTACGGGACAGATTTATGATTTATGAACTATGATTTTTGATTTGGTCGCTCTTAAAATTTTCGGTAATTTAAACCCTAAGTAGTTTACCTTTATACCTTTACACCCTTGTACCTCTATACCCCTAAAAATAAAACAAAATTCATCACTACAAATCATCATCATTTGAAACAAACGACTTCTCTTTTCTTCTTTTTTTTTCTATCAATAAATGCGCTCTCTGCTCAATTCCAGCTAACAGGAATCGTCACAGATTCTTTGGGAGATCCTCTTCCTTTTGTCAATATTTTAATCAATGAAAGTCAAAAAGATGGGGTCAGTACAGATATTGATGGAAAATTTATCATCGAGCATCAACAGGAGATTAATCAGCTAACTTTCAGTTATTTAGGGTATGAAAATTTAATTTTAGCAGCACCATTTAATCAAGCATTAAGGGTCACCCTAAAATCAACCGCTTATAGTTTTGAAGCAGTCACCATCGTTGCAGGCGAAAATCCAGCACATCGAATTATTCGGAAAGTCGTAGCCAATCGGAATTTGAATGACCCCGAAAAAATGGATAGTTATAGTTGTCAGACTTATAACAAAATGGCATTGGGCTATGTCTTAGATACCGAAGCCATGCACGAACATTATTCGAAGATGGATACTAGCAAAAAGATGGTTAAAAGATTATACCAAAATTATCAAAATTCGCATGAGGTTTTTTCAAAGCATGATTTAATGATAATCGAATCTGTGACTAATCGACAATTCAAAAAAGCACATGACTTAAAAGAGGAAGTCATTTTAAATCGTATTTCAGGAACAGAGCGGTTGCCACTGACCGCTATTGCCACTCAAGCCCAGCCATTTTCCTTTTACAGAGAAGAAGTTGTCATTTTTGACCAACCATTTTTAAATCCCATTAGTAAAAACAGCACTAAAAAGTATTTTTTTCAAATAACCGACACCCTTTATCAGCAAGCTGATACGGTTTTCATTATTGCTTTTCAACCAAAAAAAGGAAAAAATTTTAATGGTTTAGAAGGGCAATTACATATCAACACCAATCAATATGCTATTCAAAATGTCATTGCCAAACCTAATAAAAAAGACCATTTAACTAATTTTGAAATCACTCAAAAATATCAATGGGTGGATAACGAACATTGGTTTCCAGAACAATTATTGTTCGAAATGGAAACCCAACCTATCACCCTTTCTTTTTCAGGGATAAAAATGTATGGTCGCACCTATATTAACAAAGTAAATCTACACCCCAAACTGGATAAAAAAATATTTCGGCATGGCGAAGAGGTTGTCGTAGATAGGGAGGTTTATTCTAGAAATGATTCCCTTTGGAATATTTATAGAAAAGAAAATTTAAGTCAAAAAGAAGCAAGAACTTATCATGTTATTGACAGTATATCGACCGAAAAAAACTTTGATAAATGGATTACCATTCTGGAATACTTAGGACAGGAACGCTTCAAATTAGGGCCTGTAGATTATGATATTACCAAGCTTATCAATGGCAATTCTTTTGAGGGTTTAAAATTGGGTGTGGGCTTATCGACAAACGAAGATTTTTCTAAGCGGATTGAAATTGGCGGCTATGGGGTCTACGGATTTAAAGATAAGGCATGGAAATATGGCGGGCATCTAGGTATATTATTTGATAAAAACCGAGAAAATAGATTAGATTTTATTTACCGAAACGACCTAAATGTACCAGCAGAGCCTAAATTTATCCAACGAGGAGATTTTCTAAATTTCATCCAGTTTGCAGATATACGGGATGAGATCATCTATAAAGGAATTAATCTTCAAACCTTTCCCGTTAAATACCTTCGATTAAATGTCCAATTAAGTCAACAACAAATAAGGCCATTATACGATTATGATTTTGTCTTAGATGCGCCCAATAGTCCTTTTAGGTTTAGTGAGCTTCAACTGGGCATCCGTTATGCCTTTAATGAAAAATTTGTTCGGCTTTTTGGTCGTCGAATTAATAATCAATCCAATTTTCCAATCGTCGAATTACAATATTTCAAGGGCTTAAATAATTTTTTGGATGGCGAATGGGCTTATGATAAATTCCTATTTGCTATTCATCACACTTTTAGAAGAAAAGCTTTGGGTAAAACAACCTATCGTTTGGAAGCAGGTACTATCAATAATGCTATCCCCTATACCAAGTTATATACTGGTTTTGGTTTAGGTGCGGGCTATCGGGCTTCTAGTTTAGGCATTAGTCAAGGATTCCAAACAATGGGTATTTATGAGTTTATTTCTGACCGTTTTGTAAGCCTTTTTTTCAAACAAGATTTTGGCACTTTATTAATGAAAAGTAACAGGTTTAGACCCAATATTATTTTGGAACATAATCTTTCTTTCGGTAGTTTGCAACAACCTGAATTACATCAAAATGTTGAATTCAAAACCTTAGAAAAAGGCTTTTTTGAAGCAGGTCTAATTCTAGAAAACCTGATTCGAGTCAAATACCTAAATATGGCTTATATTGGCTTGGGTGCGGGTATGTATTATCGGTATGGACCCAATCAAAATGAGTTGTTTAGGGATAATGTGGCTTGGGGGCTGAAAATTAGTGTGAGTTATTAGTAGTCTGGTGACGCCCAAAAATAGTTGACAAAAAAAACTAAGTCTTCGCCCCTCCCTGATGATTCCAAAAAGTCAATAAAGTCATCATAAAAAATAAGAATGCAATAAAAATCATACCTGTTCTCAATGTCTGCCAATCAGCTATAAATCCAATAATCGGCGGACCTAACAAAAAGCCACTATATCCTATTGTCGAGACCATACTGATACCGACTCCGGGAGCTAATCCTTCAATCGCCCCTGCGGTGCTAAAAGCAATCGGAATAATAACGGAAAGTCCTAAGCCAACTAAAAAGAAGCCAATAATCGCCATTATGGGGCTAGGGAACATCACTAATAAAATAATGCCACTCAAGGCCACTAAACTATTAATCATCAATAGCTTACCATCTCCAAATAAGATTCTGCCTCTATCTCCAAAAATACGACCAATCATCATAGCGGTAGAAAAAGCACCTAAACCTATTGGGGCTAAGGCAGCATCAGCATTGGCAATTTGATTCATATAAATTGTACTCCAATCCGCCATTGCGCCCTCGCCTAACATACAGCACAAGGCAATGATGCCGATGCCCCACAAGGCACTCGTAGGCATTCGCAAACCGCCTTCCGCTTCCGCATTTTCCACAACAGGCTTATCTTTCACCAAATTAAAACTACTCCAAACCATCAAACAAAAGGCAACAACAGCAATAAATAAAAAATGGTAAAAAATAGCGGTTTCCCATTTTGTAAATAAAGCACCCACGCCCGCCCCAAGCATCATACCGCCACTAAATACCGCATGAAAGGAAGACATAATGGGTCTTTTATACTTTTCCTCTACTAAGACTGCTTGCGCATTCATAGATATATCCATGACTCCTGTAAACATGCCTGCAATAAAAAGCGAAACAGCCAAAAGAAAAGTCGTTCCCATTATGGCAAAAAATGGTACTAAGGCACAAAATAAAATAGCAGAGATAATCGTCATTTTCTCACTTCCATTTTTGACGATTAGCCACCCAGAAAAAGGCATGGCAACTAAGGCACCAATCGCATAGGTTAACAGCACTACGCCCGTTGTGCTATTATCCATTTCATAGATTTCCTGCAAACGAGGCAGTCTTGATACCCAATTAGCATAGATAAAGCCATTGATTAGAAAGTAAAAATTTACGGCAAGTCGGTTATTTCGCATGGTCAAAGGTATTTAGGAATTTCGCAAAAAATAACCTACGCAGACAAGTTAGGAGGATAGGTCCCACGGATTCAGCGGATTCACACGGATTTTCCTTTTATTTATCATTTTTGCGTAGAGCCTGCTCCGTTGTATCGGAGTTATTTTTTTCATTATCCCTTATCCAGAATTATGAAAGCAAAGGTAGGAATATATACTAGTTTAATTAGGTAGTGGATAGGCTAATTTTGATGCTATTTTGACGACTTTAGGAAAATTGAAAAAAGTTAATTGGAAGCGTTTTTTTAAAATGTATGTTTTTTTATGTATTTTTATCGTAAAATACTAAAAAGCATAATATAATAGACATAAATATCAATGATTTTTGAAACTTTAAAAATTAAGGACTTAAAAATAGGAATAGGCAAACTGGTTAAAATGCTTAGGAAACAAAATAATTTAACACAGAATGACCTTGCGGAAGCATTAGATTTATCTAGGTTAACCATTCAAAATTTAGAAGCTGGAAAGAACTATACTATAGATACCCTACTTAAAATCCTTCAACATTTTGATTTAATACATTCTCTAAATGAGGAAATAATTCAATATATAGCAGCTAACGAAAATATAAAATCACTCTATTAATACTATGTCTAAAAACAATATTATTGAGGTTGTTTGTTTTGGTAAAGAAATAGGTAGACTAGGTTTTGATGAAAATAAGAATCGTTCCTTTTTTCAATATAACAAAACGTTTCTAGAGCAGGGTATTTATCAAAATTTATTATTTCCTGCATCAAAAATTATTCGAAAGGTGCCACAAACTCAAGTGTTTACTAAATATAATAATGAAGTATTTAGAAATCTCCCGCCGCAGATTGCAGATTCCTTACCAGATACATTTGGGAATATTGTTTTTAAAAAATGGCTAGAAAAGACGGGTAAAGATACAAAGCAAATTAGTGTTTTAGAACAATTAGCCTATGTCGGAAATAGAGGAATGGGCGCGTTAGAATATCGGCCAATTAAAGAATTGCCCCAAAATACAAGCATCAATCTAAATGAAATTATCAATATTTTAAATGCCGTTATTTTAGGGAAAAAAAATACTAAAGCAGTTGATTTATCCCATGATAACCTGCTTAATATATTTAAAATAGGCACCTCCGCAGGAGGAGCTAGGCCTAAAATACTCATTTCCGAGCATAAAGAAACTGGCGAAATAATTCCGGGAGACCTAGCGTATTCTATGGACTATCATCATTATTTAGTAAAATTTTCTGATGCGGAAATTAATTATCCAAGAGAAGTTATTGAATATTCTTATTTCTTGATTGCTAAACAGGTAGGAATCAATATGATGCCTTCAAAGCTAATTGATGATAAATACTTTGCTACCTTGAGGTTTGATAGAATCAATGGTCAAAAAAAACATGTACTTACCGTAACTGGTTTAACTGGATGGAATTTTAAAGAAATAGCCCACTCTTCTTATGAAAATCTATTTGACCTAGCTTTATATATGAGTGTCCCTCATAAAGAAATAGAACAACTTTTTAAAAGAATGGTGTTTAATATCATTTTTGCAAATACTGATGACCATTTAAAGAATCATTCTTTTATTTATGAGGAAACGATGGATAAATGGCATCTTTCCCCAGCTTATGATTTAACTTATTCCTTAAATCCTTTACTTAATTTTAAAAAAACAGCCCGAGCACTTTCCGTAAATGGCAATCGAATGGATATTAAATTAGCAGATATACTGAAAATAGCTGATTTATATACTATAAAAAATGCCAAAGGAGTGATTCAACAAGTTCAAGAGGGAATTAGTCTTTGGAAAGAGAAAGCGGAGAATTTGGGGATTCCTAGTTCGATTATAACAAGTATTTCCAGTAATTTCAAAACCTTTGACCTAAAATGATAAGTTTTAGATTAAAAAGAATAGGGCTTCAGATTGAAAATTGATATTGTTGAAATCATTACTCTATCTAATATCCGTGTCCCTTTAATAATCTGTGGTATAAAGAAAAAAAATACAAGGAATAATTTAAGGACACAGCTTGCTCCGATTTTTTATCGGAGAATTTTTTCTTCCTTTTTTATCGAATAACCGTCACTTCCTCCACCTTCTCCACCCGAAAAGCCTGCTCCATAA
>CAYMSC010000319.1:0-7752 GCA_964392805.1 uncultured Saprospiraceae bacterium | reverse complement strand
TATCTCTTTCTAAAGTAGAAGTCCAGTCATTACGTCCTTGGAAATTAACATATAAGAAATCTCGGTAAGCCAAAGTAGAAGTCAAATAAGCACCAATTGTATTTTCTTCTATATCGAAAGAAAAGTTATTGTGCTCTACAAAGTTACCATGTGTGAATAAGCCAAATACAAACTGATCTGCACTATTTGCAAACGTTCTGTTTTGCTCCTCACTTCTAACGTTAGCACCAATTACACCATCTAAAGTGAAATCTTCATTAATATCGTATTGGTAAGTTAAATTCAATACTTGGTCAGTAATTCTATTTAATCTTTCAGAAGTTTCTAATCGACCATTAATATCTCTAGGTCCACCTCTGTTTACTTCTCTTCTTTGTCTTTGAGCGTACTGATCTATCCCTAAACGGTATAAAGCAGATAAGCTAAAGTTACCACTTTCAACAAAAGTATAAGTGAATTCCGTTGTACTAAAGAAACGTCTTACAGTCTCATTATCAGAAGAGTTATTCAATGTCCATAATGGGTTTTGAATAGGCGCTCCTCTACGGTAGTATACGTTAGAACCATCAATAGGACTTTGGTAAGGTAAGTTATTTAAGTCAATAGATCTTGGTGTAAATACTAAGGCAGCAAATAAACCGTTTCCGTCACCACCAAATCCAGCACCTGTTGGTGGAATTCTTCTATTAGAGTCAGAATAGTTAAATGTACCTCTAACACCTAAACCATTAGATAATACAGTTCTTGCACCTAAACCAAAGTTAGTTTTTCTTAAAAAGTTAGAAGCACCACCACCTCTTTCTTCATCTAAACGAGGGGTAAATCCTTCATCGGACAAATAACTGAAAGTAGCACTTATTGCAGAACCATTACCAAGATTATTTTCAATAGCAATCGAAGTATTAGAAACTGTTCCTTTTTGGAAGAAGTTTTCTACACTTTCAAAAGGTTCGTACGCATAATCAGCTCCAATAAATTCAGGTAAATCATCGTTGAATTGAGGCTGATCAAGTGGGTGAACAATTTGTCCATCCGCATCAATACCATTAGACCCTCTAACATCAAAAGCAGGTCCCCAGTTAGAGAAGAACCATCCAAAGTTTCCAGAGAAACCGTTACCAAAAGTATTTTGGTAATCAGGTAAGTTCGCTACTTCTGTTTGTGCTAATGATTGGGTAACGGTTACTTCAAATTTCTTGTCAGTATCTGCACCGACATTACCATTTTTAGTGGTTACTAATACAACTCCATTTCTACCAGCTTCCCCGTATAATACGGTTGCACTCAATCCTTTTAAGATAGAGATTTCAGCAATAGCATTAGGATCCAAATCCAAGAATCGACTAGAAGCAGTTGCACCACCTTGTGTACCTGTTCTGTCTGAGTTAGTAGAAGTATTAAAAGGAATACCATCTACAACGAATAATGGTTGGTTATCTCCAGTAATAGAAGAATATCCTCTAATAATAACGTTTGTACCAGAACCTGCTAATCCAGATGTTTGGGTAATATCTACACCAGTAGCTTTACCTCTTAAAATTCTAGCAACATCTGATTCTTGCTTTCCAGCAACGGCATCTGCTCCAATAGTAGAGACCCCATAACCTAATGCTTTCTTTTCTTTCTTGATACCAAGACCTGTAACAACCACCTCGGTTAATTCAAGTCCTTCAGAAAGTACAACGTCTAAAACGTTGGATGCAGAAGTAACTACATCTTGTGTAGCATACCCTGTGTAGCTAAATACTAAAGTTTGTTCTCCATCAGGAACATCCAAACTATAGGAACCATCAATGTCAGTAACAGTTCCTGTTGAAGAACTCTTAACTAGTACGGATGCACCAATTAAAGCTTCTCCAGAATCATCTGTTACTGTACCTGTGATAGTACGTTGTGCTATGGTAATTCCAAAGCAAAACAATACCATCATTAAAACTAGTGAAAGTTTTTTCATACGAATCCGAATTTTTTTATGAAAAAATAATGCCCCAAATGTAGGAAAGTTAATTTGATTTTTTACAATCTATTATTAACTTTTTCTTAACGCTGACTTTTAGCTTAACTCTATTTTTAATAAAATCGCTGCTTGGGCGCTAAAAAAAATATTCTTGCACTTTATTAAAGCTAGAACTAGTTGCAAAATATTATTCTTAATAACGTCTATAAAAAAATATTATATTTTAAATATTAAATATTCTTCCAACCTATTTTTCTTATTATTTTTTTAAAATATGTTTAAATAAATTAATTTTTATTAAAAATAAATTAAAAATCAAATCTATAATTATTAAAATGTTAATTTTTTTTTTTTTTATCCTATGCTGATTTTTTACAAAATCTACTTATTAAACAATTAGATTACGTCTTTTTTAGTTTTCCCTTAACGATTAAGAACTTTGAAAAAATACTTCTTGGTTAAGTCCCAGCGGTATTTTTTTATAAATATCCGTCATCTGACTCCCCAATTACCTTTATCTACTTTATTCCTCGACAAGCATATAAATACATTAATACGGTATGGTGTAAACCATAATATAAAGCATCACTTATGAGCGCATGCCCAATCGATACTTCGGCTACATTGCCCACTTTTTTTAAAAAATAATTTAAATTTTGGGTATTCAAATCATGCCCTGCATTAATACCTAATCCTAATTTATGAGCTAATTTGCCACATTTTGCATAAGGTTTTACTGCCTTTTTTTTGTTTTTCGCAAAATTATGTGCGTATGGCCCCGTATAAAACTCTATTCTATCTGTTCCCACGTCCTTCGCCCCCTCAATCATTGCTTCTATGGGATTTATAAAAATAGAAGTTCTGATTCCTGCTGCTTTCAATTCTGCAATGGTATCTGTCAAAAATGATTTATGTTTAATAGTGTCCCATCCTGCATTCGATGTAATGGCATCTGGTGCATCTGGTACTAAAGTACATTGATGTGGTTTATGTTTTAAAACCATTTTTAAAAACTTCGGAATGGGATTTCCTTCTACATTCAATTCTGTTTTCACTACCTTTTTTAAGGCAGGCACATCGGCATATCTTGCATGCCGCTCATCCGGTCGTGGATGGATAGTAATTCCTTGTGCGCCAAATCGCTCACAATCTTTGGCTACCTTAATTAAATCAGGATAATTTGCGCCTCTCGAATTTCTTATCAAGGCAACTTTATTAATATTAATACTTAAATTCGTCATCAGTCATTAGTTTTTAGTCATTATAATTAATATCATCATTCGGCGAACATATTGTATAATACAGTCGATTTCTTAAATACTGCAAAGCTAGTTTTTTTTAGGGAGGAGTGATAGGTTAAGTGAAGTCCAAGATTATTAAAATAACTTTTTCAACTGCCAATGCATACAGTACATTACCACATTCATCTAGTTTCCGCTATTTATTGTCCAACGTATGTTAAAATTTGTTTAATAGTTGATATAATTATTAGGATTATAAACAAAAATGGCTTAATTTGCTTTTATATAAAAGCACAAACTACATCTCCAAATATTTCCCTTTAAACAATTAATATTATTGAAAAAATAAATGTATTAAAGGAATTTTGAATTATGAGCAAACATCTTTTGTGAACCGTTTACGAATGGGTTGGCTTTTTCATAAGTTTTCAACTCATTAAAAAACAGCCCTCTTCTTTGAGGTTCATAAACTGCGTTTATTCATATTTCAAAATTGATAAATTTATTTTTCAAAGTTCCTTAGTTTTTACACCCGATTAGTTTAATATAACCTACGAACCGACGCCGCCTATGCGAAAAGTTTTACTTTTAATCTCATTTCTCTATTTTTCTGTCATTGCTCATGGGCAATCCCTAACAAAGCATGCTGATAGCAAATCTACTAAAGTAGAAAAAGTCATCAAAATCTATCCTAATCCAGCCTTTAATTTTATTGGACTTAATAACGTATCTGGTGTTAGTAGCATTATTATTTATAATTTGGTAGGTCGTAAAATAAAAAAGTTTGCCGCCCAGAAGAATGAACGTTATGATGTGGCAGATTTGCCCAGTGGTATGTATTTAGTACAATTATTAGGGAATGATGGAAAGGTAGTGACGACACAACGAATGTCTAAAAAGTAATTTCCACCGCTTCTTTGTCTAAAGTCTAAAACTATTATAAGTTCGCCTGGTTTCGCTTTCTAAATAGTGGGGTCAGCAATCCAACCGTTAAATTAAAACCTTCAGTTGTAGTTGTAGTATTGGACTGACTTTCAATATTCAACAAGCCCAAATTATAGCGCACATCTAGTGTAATTTTCAGTCCCTTAGCTATCGCTTTTTCTGTATTCAATCCAAACGACAAAGCTAAATCAAACCGTTTGATACCCGCCTCTTCAAAATTGATGGGAGAATTAATTGTTCTATTCCATTCTAAAGAATTAAAATAAAAAGAAGAAACATCCAACGCAAATGCAGGGACGACTCCACCTACAACACCAAATTCATAATACTTATTTTTCAGTAATTTTAATTTCCCCATGATAGGAAATTTAAGGTAGGTAATTGTATTATTATAAATACGCTGCTCTTCTTGAATCTGTGAGGAAAAAATGGTTCCTTCTGAGACTAGCGCAATTTCTGGCATAAAATTAACTAATTCATTAACTTCTATTTCTACTGGTATGCTAAAATGAAATCCTAGCAGGTCCGTAGTACTGAGAATAGAATTAGGGGCTATATCAAATAAAAAAATAGACTTTGATTGGTTTAAACCGCCTTTTATGCCAATATATGTTTGTGAAAATATTGATAAAGAGAGTAATACGCCTATCAATATTAATGGTAATCGGTATGGAATCATTCACTGCGTTTTTTATTATAACGCTTAAAATTCCTTTTTAATTTCTAAATATCTATTTTAACATTCTTATTTCCCTTCCCTATTTTCTACATACGCTTTAAAACGATCTAAATTTTCTTGTTCTTGTTGTTTTATTAAAAAGTAAAAAGAAGCATACAAACTTCTTGAAAGAAAAGTCTTCCCCTCAGTAATAGATTCATTCTGAATTAATGTCTGATTATCTACAGCTTGAAAAGTGTAATTATCTTTCTTAATCATATCGGCAGACTCTATCCTCAATGATACTTTCGCATTTTCTTTATAAGACGTAACTAACGCTTCCATCTTGATGAATGTTCCAACAATATCAGCTATAACTATTTGATAGCGAGTTCCAACAACACCCGGTTTTTCTTCGATGGTTTTAATAGATTGTAAGCCAACTGTCCAATCCTTCATTTTACTAGCATCATTAAATAAGGCAAAGGTTTGGTCTACGGGTAAATTAATGCGCTGACTAGTCGTATAACTTATTTTAGAAAATAATAAGCCCGAAAGGAAAAATAAAACAAGAATTACAGCTAAGAATTTTAAGATAAATTTTACTATTCGCATGATTATTTATTTTGATGACTATATGACTCGTTAAATTCTATGAAGATATAGAACTCAAGCACTCAATAAAATAAATTTCTCTCTACCATACACTTTTTGAAAACGCCACCTACGGCGGCTAAAACAAGGGACTTGGAGTGAGCAAATCTTGATTTTTCAATAAAAAATCAAGATTTGCTCACCTCAAAAGACCTCTTATTTGTACGTAGTATAGCGAAGTGCGTGATTCAGTAAAAAGTGTACGGTAATGAAATAAATTTACATTTTAAAATTGCAACTTATTGATTGTCAGTAATGGTTTTAATTTTAATTGTCATTTTAAATCATTCCACAGCTAGCACTACATCCTTTTGTTTCCATAAAAATAATAAAGCTATCAATGGAAAAATAGCAATTACATTAAAAGTAGTTGGAAAATTAGCAAAATTATTATCATACATAGCGGCACCTAATAATGCCCCAGAACCAATCGCTACTTCTAATCCAATGTAAAGCGTTGCCATTGCTTTTCCTCTATTATGGGCTTCGCTTCTGTCGATGGTCCAAGCAAATAATGCAGGGATGCCAATCCCTAATGAAAATCCAACTAAACCCGATGATGCCAACAACCAATTTGGAGACAAAGACATGCCCATCAAGACAAAAGCAATGGACAGCATAAACGCCGATATTCTAATCGCCACTACCCTACCGTATATATCCGATAAGCGACCAGCAACTAATCTGGATAAAATAGAACACAACGTAAAACTTGTGAAAAAAGCCCCTTTATTGACCATCCCTAAATGCACACTTTGGTCTGGTGTAATCGTAATAATTGCCCCAAAGCCAAGGTATATTAAACCACACACTACCGCAGGTATAATCGACTGTCTATCAATCACTTCATGTCGACTTAGTTTTAATAACCCTAAATGAAAAGCTTGCTTATTTGGTAAGGTTTCCTTCATGGTTAATAATAACAACATTGAAAGTAAAGCCACTCCAGAAGAGGTGTAGAACATCAACTCTAAAGAATGGTAAGCCGCTAAATAACTACCCACAGAAGGTCCAATCGAGCCGCCTAAATTTATACTAATTCCAATAATACCCATCGCCTCGCCTCGTCGTTTTTCGGAAACAATATCTGCCACATAGGCGGTAATCGCAGTAGGGGTAAATCCCGTAGAAAATCCATGTAATAATCGCAACAAAAAAAAACCACTCAAGGTAGTTAGTATGGGATAGATTAAACTGCAAATGATACAAACTACTGCACCAAAAATAATAATAGGTACTCGCCCAATCGTATCTGCTAATTTGCCGCTAAATGGTCTAGAAATTCCTGCGGTTAAGGTAAATAAGGCGATAATTAATCCTTTATAATCTGCACCTCCCAAACTCGTTAAATAAGCTGGCAATTCGGGAATTATCATATTAAAACTCGCACCAAATAGTGCAAAACTTCCACAAAGCAGTAAAAATCGAGCAGTATATAATGGCAGGTTGGTTGATTGCATTCGCAAAAGTAGGATAAAATGTAAAAATCGGAACTATCTCTCCTAAAAAAACCTTTATTTTGTAGATTAAACACTAGATACTAATGGCTGAGACCTACTTCGATAATTCAGCATAGCATCTAATAAAAAACTATCCACTCTGTACGCAGTAAAAGAAATATACTATACCCTACAAGGAGAAGGCGCTCACACTGGTCGAGCCGCCGTTTTTTGCCGTTTTTCTGGATGTAATCTATGGAGTGGCAGAGAAAAAGACCGCCATAAAGCAATTTGTCAATTCTGTGATACTGATTTTTGGGGAACAGATGGGGTAAATGGAGGTAAATATAAAACTGCGAAAGATTTAGCGAAAGCAGTTAAAGCACTCTGGAAAACCAATAAAAAAGGGGAAGATATAGGTACGCCTTATGTAGTCTGTACGGGCGGAGAACCTTTATTGCAATTGGACAAAAAATTAGTCAAGGCTTTTCATAAAGAAGGGCTCGAAATTGGTATTGAAACAAATGGAACAAAAAAAGCGCCCAAAGGGATTGATTGGATTTGTGTGAGCCCCAAAGCAGATACCCAAATTATCCTAGATAAAGGAAATGAATTAAAATTAGTTTATCCTCAACCTAAAGCATTACCAGAGCGGTTTGAACATCTGGCATTTGACCACTTCTATTTACAACCTATGGATGGGCCCAATGCCGTAGAAAATACTCGCCTTACCTTAGATTACTGTCTAAAAAATCCACAATGGAATTTGAGTGTGCAAACACATAAACTATTAAATATTCCTTGATGCGTTCCAATTAAATCGAATACAAAATAAATCGAAAAACGGTAAGTTCTCAA
>CAYMSC010000318.1:0-7755 GCA_964392805.1 uncultured Saprospiraceae bacterium | reverse complement strand
GATATTTGTTCTTCTTGCTCAAAATAAAATTTGTTCCCTTTTACCTCAATCATGAGGTTTAGACAAGCTCTAAAAATTCATATTACGTACAAGCACCAAAGGTGCGATATATACTAGCATTGGGCTTCCGCCCAATGAAAATAATAAATCGGGTAAATACCCAAAGCTCTGAAAGAGCGACATTAACCAAGTATGATTATTTATGCCGCGCTTTCAGCGCTCTATGAGAACGATTGCCATCTAGTACCATTGAGTTGAAACCCAATGCTATGATATGCCGCACCTTTGGTGCTGTTTAATTTTACTTTTCGTAACATCAGTTACAATTCATCGTCAAAAAAAGCTAATAATGCAGCTAAGGTTTCATCAGGCGCCTCCTCTGGTAAATAATGTCCACAAGGTAAACTATATCCGTTAACTTCCCTAGCCCATTTTCGCCATTCCGACAGCATATCATATTTTCGTCCAACAAAGCCTTTATCACCCCAGATAGCCAATAAAGGACAAGCCATTTTATGACCATTATCTATATCAATTTGGTCATGTTCTAAGTCTATAGAGGCTGAGGCACGATAATCTTCGCAACTTGCATGGATGGTTGCTGGGGTCAAACATCTTAAATATTCTGCGAAAGCAGTTTTCGTAAATGCACCATTATCTCTCCCCCATTGGCCAAATTTTTTATTAAGAAAATAAAGTGGGTCCGCACCAATCATTCGCTCAGGAATATCTGCTGGTTGAATTAAGAAAAACCAGTGGTAATAAGCTTGTGCAAATTCCATATCGGTGGTTTTATACATGGTATAAGTCGGAGCTATATCCATAACAACCATCTTTTTGACGGCTTGTGGGTGGTCTAAGGCTAAACGATGCGACACTCTTCCACCTCGGTCATGTCCTGCTAAAAAAAACTGGTTAAACCCTAAAGAACGCATTAGTTCAACTTGGTCTTTTGCCATAGCTCTTTTCGAATAAGGGCTATGTTGTTTATCGGTAATCGGCTTGCTACTATCCCCATAGCCTCGTAAATCACTTACTACTACTGTATATTTTTTGGCTAATGCAGGCGCAATTTTATGCCACATTATATGGCTTTGTGGATAACCATGCAATAACAATAAAGGAGGGCCAGCTCCTCCTATAACATAATTGATGAAAATAGAATCGTAGGAAAATTGTCGTTTTTTAAAATGCTCAAACATAGAGAAGAAGGTGTATGATGTAAAGGGAAAAAACAGATATAGGAATACCAATACCAACCATTTTTGTCGCTAAGGGTGGATTTAAATTCATCTGAATCGCTATAATTGACACCAAATTCATTGACCCAATCCCCGCCCCCAAGACAGCTATTTCAATCATCATTTTATCCGCATTAGTAAAGGTAATCAATACTAAATAAATGAATAAAGGCGCTAAGATTAATTTATAAAACAACCCATATCCTAAAGGTTTCTTTTGTTGTACTGGCAAAGAAAAATCCATTTGTAAACCAATGGTCAATAAAGCAATAATAGAAAAAGGAGCAGCTATTTTCTCTAGTATTTCTTTTGTTAATGGGGTATGCTGTATATCCAGCATATTCAATAGAACTGCCAATAAAAAGGCAATAAAAGGCGGAAAACAAAGCATGTTTTTAAAAAGCTGTCGGATAGATGGTTTGCTTGCTGCAAACCAAGTCCCCGTGGTAATCCCCAAAGTCATACAAACTAAGATAGTCCCTGCCATACTCATTAATATGCCAATTTCCAAGCCTTCTTTACCATAGAATAGTTCAAAAAATGGAAAACCTACAAAAGAAGTACTGCCTATCCCGCCTGTCATGATTAATGCTGCCATTGTTTTTCTATCAAAACGTTGCCATTTTGATAAAAAAACAAAAAAAATAAAGCCCAATAAATAAACTAGCCAAGAAGATAAAACGGGTATTAAAAATTCAAATTTAAAGTTGGTTTCTGTAATATGTAATAGTGTGAGGCCCGGTATAAAAAAATAGACTAGTAATTGATTTAAGGTTTTACTGGCAGTAATCGGAACAAGTTCAAATCGACGTAACAAAAAACCTGTTAGTAGGCTAATAAAAAGTAAAATGATATTCGCCATGAAACAAGTTTAAAAATAAAGCCCGACCACAAAAGGTCGGGCTATTGCTTAATGACCTATTCCAACGTATGAAAAACTAGAAGTTCATGGTACCAGTTAAGTATAAATATCGACCATTGAACCCAAATTGATTAGAATTTCTAGAATATGGAATCTGACCAGAAGCATAAGAACTAGCGGTTCCTGCAAACCCATTTAAAGTTGTATTGTACTTGTCTGGATACACATCAAAAATATTATTGGCACCAGCCGTCAAAGTAAAAGTTTCGCTAAAGTTAAAAGATAAAGCTAAATCCGTTACTACTTTAGCCTCAAAGGTTTGGACACATCGAGTTCCTTCACATTCTACATTTCTATCCTCCCCAGATAAACCTCTACTAAAAGCTTGTACACTACCATATCTAGTCAATCTTCCCGTCAGCCCTATTTTATTTCTGTTATAAATTGCACTTAATAATATTTTATTTCTTGGAACGGCTACCTCAATCAATTCAGTAGCTGTTTGACCTAATAATAATAAGCCTCTATCTTCTTCTGAAGCACCTGCTAAAATTTCTTCAGGCGTCTCTTTTTGTCCTGTTACTTCGGTATTATTAAACGTTGCTGCTAAACTCACATTTAAGCTATGTCCTACATCAAAAGCTTTTTTGTAAGCTGCCACAATATCAATTCCTCTTGTCTCTGTATCTGCGTGGTTGGTAAAGAATCTAATTTCTCTAGAGTCTGGGAATAAAGCGGCTACCGCAGGGAAATCGCCTGTATTAATTCGCTCTGTAATGACAATTCTTTCATCAATAGTAATTTGGTAAGCATCCGCCGTCAATAATAAAGCACCACCTGCTAACTTAGCGGTTAATCCTAAATTGAAGTTGTTAGAAATTTCTGCTTGAGGCTGCTCGATTCCTAATTGCTCTAATCGGGGGTCAGAATTAGGTACTTGTCTAGTGATGATTACTTGACCATTTTGAACCGTAGATGTATTATTAATCGTACCTAATTGAGAAACAGAAGGCGCTCTAAATCCACGATTGTAAGAACCTCTAACAGAAAAATTATCCGTTAATTTATATCTCGCCGCTAATTTTCCAGAAAGGTTACCTCCAAAATCACTATAATTTTCAAATCTTGCAGCTACTGCTAGTAAGAGGTCATCACTTAAGTCTGCTTCTACATCAGCGTAAATACCAAAATTACTTCTCTCTACTTCATTTTCGTCAGCGATACCTGGTCTAGCACTAGAGCCTACATCTTTTCCAATAATTGCCAGTGGTCCCGGTGTAAAAGATGCTAAACTACCAATTGTTTGCCAGTATCTATCATTTCTAAACTGAGCACCAAAAGCTAAGTTTAAGCCAGCTAAACTACCTACTGGTCCTAAATTTTTACTTACATCTGCACTAACTAAATTTTGTTCAAAGTTGTAAGTTCCTACGTGGAAGAAAGTCGGCGTTGCAGACCCTAAAGATGGATTCGTCGTATTAAAAATATCTAAGAATAAATCATTATGTCCTAAACTATAAGATAAATCCCAATTCCAACCATCCGCAGATACTTTATCTATTCCTACAGCATAAGAATAATCCGTACTAGTACCTGGAGAAATTGGCACGTAGCCATCAGGAAAAACACTTAATACAGATCTAGAAAAACGGCCAGGATTTCTAAAGAATCCAAAAGCAACAATGTTTTTATCAGAAAATCCACCAAAAGCATAGATGCTCAATCCATTATTTCCAATTGGGTATTTTGTATTCACAAATAACTGCTTCGTTTCATTTTCGTTGCTACCAAAGTTTCCCACCACAAAATCGCCTTGTGGATAAATCCCTCTCTCTCCTCTTGGGTCTTCGGTTAAATAAGGATAATTTTCCGTAGGAATGATATTCCCAGCTCCATCTCTTGGCTGGTCTTCAGGTACACTTGGGTAAATCCCTCCAGTATAATAATCTGAACGATTCGTCCCACTAAATCTAAAATGTTCTAAAGTAAAATTAAAGTAACTCCCTTCTTTTCCTAAACTAAAACCGTAATTCAATGAGTTTTTGATAGTCGTTCCATCTCTAAATGTTCTACCACCAGAGGCAGGGTCATCGGGAGAAGAGAAATGACCTCCATAAGTAGTTGCAAAAGTTCCCCCGTCGCTTTGGTCATTTAAAGCAATATTAATAATACCTGCAATGGCATCTGACCCATATTGTGCGGCAGCTCCATCTCTCAATACTTCCACTCTTTTTAAAGCTCCAGAAGGGATACTGTTTAAATCCGTTACGACATTACCTAAACCTGGTGCGACATTAAGGTTTAAAGTAGAAAATTGGTGTCTTCTTTTGCCATTCACCAAAACCAAAGATTGGTCAGGGCCTAATCCTCTTAAAGAAGCAGGATCTGCGTAGTTAGTCGTTCCATTTACTCCGTATTTTGCAGAGTTAAACGAAGGAGAAGAAAACTGTACTTGTTGTCCCAAATCTGTTTGTCCTGTTGCTCTTAACTCTTTAGCACTTACCACATCTACGGGAACGGGGCGGTCTACATCTGTTCTAGCTTTACCACGAGAACCAACAACCGTAATACTTTCCAATTCGACCCCTTCAGACAAAGTAACATTGATAACAGTTTGGCCGTCAATAGCAACCTCTTTATCCTGATAACCCGTATAAGAGAATAATAAAATAGTCGCATCATCAGGAACAGTTAATTCATAATTTCCATCAAAGTCAGTAATCGTTCCCGTACTTGACCCTTTTACCAAAATATTAGCTCCAATCAATCCTTCCCCATTTATATCTATCACTTTACCTGTAATGGTAGCCAACGGCTTTTGGTTGAAGAGAATCGGTTTAATAGTATTCTTTTCAAGAGTACTAATAGCTTTAATTTTCCCAGCACTCAACAATATTTGTCCATTAAGTTCTTTATAATCAATATTTAAAGGCATAAAAAGATCATCCAAAAAAGCAGACAACTTTTGATTATGTGCTTTAATATTCACTTTTCTTTTTGCTTTAATAGCTTTAGAGCTATAAACGAAAGAAATATTCGCTAAGCGCTCTATTTTTGGTAAGGCATCTTTAAGTTTTGTATTCTTGAAATCTGCACTTATTTTTTTATCCAGAAATTCTTGCCCACTCAGGTCATTTGCAAAAGCAAAGCCTGTTAAGATAGTGGTGAATAATAATTGTATGAAAGTAAATTTCATGATTTTTAATACAAGTTTTTTACATTGTTGACTTTTCTTCATAACTTTGAATCGTTTTGTGTAGTGAAAAAATGGTTTGTGATGATTAAAAAATTATTTTCTAGCTAGACAAAAAAGTCCCTTTTCATAACTGGTGTACACCAATTATAAATTGATAAGTCGCATTATCAATAAAGGGGATTCGCCTTCAGCCAATGCTATTCATAGTAGAATTGGCTGATTTTTTTTTTAAAGTTAGGGAGTTAGAAATAAATAAGCTACGCAAATTTGACGTAGGATTTTTTTCTTCAGACAAGATGAGGAAATACTCTTTCCGAACCGCAACGCGGACGGGATGCAACGCAGGCGATGCAGGGCATCGACGAGTATTTTTAACGCAGTCTGAAGTAAAAAAGACAAGTTCAAATGCGTAGGTTATTATTTGCTAAGTCCCTTATACTAATTAACATCCTCTACCTCTAATTAAGATAGTAGTTCCTTTTACATCGAAGGTCGCATTCAACGATGTACATATAAAATTTAACTTATTGGTAAAAGTCTCTTCAGATAAATTAGCAGTAAATGGGCATTGATTAAATCGCTCATTATCTAAAACTATTTGGATGCCATAATTCTGTTCTAAATCCTCAATTACCACTTCAATGGGCGTTTCATCATAGATGAAATTTGGGACTGTTTTCTTTTCTTTTTTTGATTTTAAAATAACAGGATTATCGACAACAGAAGTAGTAAAGTGTTGTTTATCAACATGATAAGTTACCTTTTGATTAGGCGTCAACACTACCCCACTGTTTTTTTGCTGCTTTTTGTCCTTTATATCCACCGACACCTTACCTGACAATACCGCTACTTCGATATTCTCTTTCTCTCCTTTATGTACAATTCGGAAACTTGTTCCCAAAACTCTTGTAACAACCTCCCCCGTATAGACTAGAAAAGGTTTACTTGGATTTCGAGTTACATCAAAAATTGCCTCTCCTGTCAATTGCACTTCTCTATTAACATTCTCCGCAAATGCTGTTGGAATATCTAATCGACTACCTGCATATAATGTCACTTTGGAACTATCTTCCAACCAAGTATCCATCGGTTTCTTAGTGTTATTAAAGATAGTATTTTGATATACGATTTTTTCTTCAATGTTAATCTTTGGTAAGTTCGAATTAGTATAGAACCATCCCCCCCCCATAGCAATCAAAAACAAAACTGTAGCGGCAATTTGCCAAACTTGTCGTTGGTACCAAGGTTTTACTCTAAAAGGAGAAAGGGAAGCCGAGGAATCATCCGGTTGCTCTAGTTTTAGTGTTCTAGCGTGCACTTTATTCCACATCTGCTCTTCCAAGGTTTTTAAATCGCCCAATTCTAGTTCTTTGTCATCACCCAATAAATCGTACCACCCTTCCACGATTAAGCGTTCGCTATTGGTACACTCATTGGTTAAATACCTTTTTAATAAATCTTTAAATTCTACTTTATTCATTATTGATTTTTACACTGTACAATAAGATAGTAGGTTTAGCCGCATGTTACCCTAAACGAAAAGTGAATTATTTTTAAAAAAATAAAATATTATTTTAAAATTGAAAAAAGCAAGGGGAGAAAGTACCGTTTAGGAACGTGATTAAAGAATAGTTGATAACAAAATTAAACCCGAAGAAATGGCTCGATAATCTTTTAATTCTAATCGTAAAAATTTCAAAGCTTGGGAGATATGATACTCCACACTTTTCTCTGAAAGCCCTACTCTTTCTGCAATTTCTCTACCCGTAAGATATTCATATCGGCTCATGCGATAAATCTGCTGGGTCTTAACTGGTAGGTTTTGAATAGCCTGCTCCAAAGCAATCATCAGTTCTTTATAATAAACTGCGTTTTCTACATTATTTTCAGCAAGTCTTGTTTTGGATAAAAAGGGTAAGTGTTTTTTGGTAACTAATTTAGCCTCTATAAAATTAATGACTTGATATTTGACAGAGGTCCTAAGATAAGCTTGAAGATTTTTAATTTCTAGTTTTTCTCTTCTTTCCCAAAGGCTAACAAAAATATTTTGAGTGGCTTCCTCGGCGAGTATTTTAGAATTAAGCTTACGAAAAGCAATGGAATAACAGTCTTTCCAATACAATTTATAAATTGCTTGAAAGGCTTTCCCATCGTTTCTTTTTAATAGCAACAAAAGTTGTTCATTGCTCAGGTGCGCATAATTCATGAGTTAAATGTAAGTCGATTATTTCTAATTTCAAAAAAATAAAATAAATAAAACAAAAAACGGTCGGGTTGATCACACATCACCCGACCGATTAATAATATTACTAAACTTGGCGTAAAAAACTTTGATTAGTTATAAGTGGTAAATGGTAAATCTACCTTACCTTCAAAACCAATCCTTTAATATCGTGTCATTCAAAACCAAAGTAAGCGCCCCTACTTTAAGATTTGAAATTTTACATTTTACATTT
>CAYMSC010000317.1:0-7757 GCA_964392805.1 uncultured Saprospiraceae bacterium | reverse complement strand
CTAAAAGGGTTGTTTAAAAAATGATTTGACTTTTTTCATAACTCCCAGTTAAAGCCGACCTGAAGGTCGGTGACGGGAAAGCCTAAAGACTTTTCTACCGGTTCTCGACCAATTGAAATAATTAAACAGTCAATGCTTTTTTTACAATGGTAATAGTATCCGCAGACAAAGGTAATTTTAAAGCCGCAGCTTGCCCTTCTTTTGACATTTTACGCCAAGTTTTTCTCAAAATATCAATTACTTTTTCTTCCGCATGTTTTGCCGCAAAAGGCTCAAAATAAAACTCCAAAAAAACCAAACATATCACATCTTCTAATGCTTGCGTTTCTTCATCTTTTTTCAGTTGTTTTTTCAAAACTAGAAACTGCACTCTTTTTATCAACGCTTGGTCATAGCCTACTTTTTCTAAAACCTCGCCTGCCTTTTCAGCGTGTAATTCTTTCAACTTCGTTCGCCACAAATGATACCCTTTTCTACCTGTCGGATAATCGCTTCTTGGAATTTCCCAGCGGCATAAATGTTGACAACGAGCCGCTAATTGAAGGGTCTCTGATGCTGTTGGTAAAAAAGAAAGCAAACTTTTACTCATTCTTTGCGCATAAAGCACTTCTTTGGGTACTAATTTACCTGAAACCGTTTCTTTATTAGGGTCTTGTTCATTTAAAGCATCAAAAGCAGCTATTGCCGCTTGGAATTGGTTAGAACGTTCTTTCATTGAATTCGTCTGTAAGTGTTTTTGATTAAAAATTATCCTCAAAAATAGCTAAAAAATAAGTATCACCTTAATCTAAACTAAAATCAGAACTACTTCTTTAGAAAATCTTCAAAATAACGTCCTTTTATTAAAAAAATGGAAATTATTGAAAATATTTTTTATACCAATATCTTTTCATAAAACTATTATTTTATAGCATATAAACCCTAAAAACCAAATTATATATTGCATAAAAATTAATAATATTTATAATGTTTTAAAACTAACTATTTGCAAGAAGCATTTTCCTGAAATTATGTTTTGAAAAAACTTAAATTACTAGTCCTATTCTTTGTAAAATTCTTAAAAAATTGCGATTTTTAGGGCTTCTTTAAAAATACCTTACCAAAATAAAACCTTTTTAAACAGATTAGCCAACTACTTTAAAGACAATATTTTTTAGTATAGAAAATTGATTTAAAGGCTATCTAAACAAACCTATAAATAATACCTAATTGATAATGTAATTTCAATTTTGAAGGTATTGATAAAAGTTTGATGCTATCAACCTTCTTTCTTACAAGAAGCACTAGGGTCAACATTTAACTATTTGGTTCTCTGATAAATTCCGTAAAATAGTCGATTCGATTCCAATTTTTTCTTTCTTTTCAATCAGAAAAAATCTTGAAATCAAACCAACTACAAAATTTGTCAGACAACGATAATTTTAAAGTCACTTTCAATGCTATAATTATTAAAGTGACCTCAACAGAATAATTATTTTTTATGAAGCAGCAACAGAACAAAGGATTGTATGTTCCAAGCATGGAAAAAGATTCCTGTGGAACAGGGTTTATAGCAAATTTGAATGGAATCAAATCACATAAGGTGATTGAAGATGCTTTGACAATGTTGCAAAATATGGAACATAGGGGAGCTTGTGGATGTGAGGAGAATACAGGTGATGGTGCAGGAATATTGATTCAAGTTCCTCATGAATTTTTTAAGAAAAAAGCAAAAAATGCAGGTTTTGAATTGCCTGAATTTGGAAAATATGGTGTTGGAATGGTCTTTTTCCCAGATGACAAAATCTTAAAGAATCAATGTAGAATTTTATTAAATGACTATATCGATGAATTAGGATTTAATCTATTAGGCTATCGAAAAGTCCCAACCGATAATGAAGAAATAGGACCATCTTCTAAGGCGGTCGAGCCTAAAATGGAGCAAGTTTTTATTGCGCCTAAAGAAGAAATGTCCCCTGATAAATTAGAGCGTACACTTTATGTTTTAAGAAAATTTTCGACCCATAAAATCTTTTTGACTTATCCTCAAGTGAAGAATGATTTTTACATCACCTCCTTTTCTTATAAAACAATTGTTTATAAGGGGCAAATGACAACTTGGCAAGTAAGACCTTATTATTCTGACTTACAAGATGAAGATTGTAAATCAGCGATAGCCTTGATTCACTCTCGGTTTTCCACCAATACCGTTCCTCGGTGGAAGTTAGCACAGCCTTTTAGATATGTAGCGCATAATGGGGAGATTAATACCGTTATGGGGAACTTAAATTGGTGGAAATCTAAGGCAGATTTAGTTCGTTCTTCCCTATTTTCAGCTGATGAATTAGAAAAACTACATCCTATTTGTGGGGAAAACTTGTCAGATTCTGGAAACTTTGATAATGTATTGGAATTTTTAGTTTTAGGAGGTCGGTCGATTCCGCATGCTTTGATGATGATGATTCCAGAGGCTTGGCAGAATGATGAAGACATGCCTGACTATAAAAAAGCGTTCTACGAATACCATAAAACATTAATGGAACCTTGGGATGGACCAGCTTCTATTTGTTTCACGGACGGTATTTTGGTAGGAGCGACTTTGGATAGAAATGGATTGAGACCTTCTAGGTTTACTTTGTTAGATGATGGAACGCTAATCGTTGCTTCGGAAGCAGGAGCCTTGCCAATTGACCAATCAAAAGTGGTTCAAAAAGGTAGATTACAGCCAGGAAGAATGTTAATTGCAGACTTGGAAGAACACCGAATTATAACCGATGAAGAATTAAAAGACACCATTTGCAAAAGAGAACCTTATAGGCAATGGTTGGATGAAAATAGATTATCCTTGTCTGATTTGCCTGAACATCCTACACAGGTAAGGCGAAGTATGGATGATAGCACCCTTTTCAGAAATCAACAATTATTTGGTTTCACGAAAGAGGATTTGACGGTTATTTTAGGCCCAATGATTACGGGCAAAAAAGACCCAATTGGTTCTATGGGAACAGATACCCCTTTGGCGGCATTATCCAACCAATCACAGCATTTAGCCAATTATTTCAAACAACTTTTTGCACAGGTTACCAATCCACCGATTGACCCAATTCGAGAGCGACCAGTTATGTCTTTGTTCGCTATGCTAGGCGGCTCTAAAAATATTATGGAACCGGGACCAGATAATGCAAAATTCATTCATTTAGACCAGCCAGTATTAACGAATAAAGCAGTCGAAAAGATTAAAGGTATTTATCATAAAGATTTTAAAGCAGCAACTATTAATGCGGTCTTTGAATCAGATGGTCAAGCAGGTCGATTAGAAGCAGCAATTGAGCATATTTGTGGAGTAGCGGAGAACTTAGTAAGAAAAGGTCATAATATCCTAGTTATCTCAGATAAAGCAGCAAACGATAAATTTGCCCCTATTCCTTCTTTATTGGCTACAGGTGGCATTCATCACCATCTGATTAAAACAGGATTAAGAGGGTCTACTTCTTTAGTAATTGAGTCAGGGGATACACGGGAAACACATCATTTTGCCACTTTAATTGGGTTTGGAGCGAGTGCAGTAAATCCATATATGGCTTATGCCACAATATCTAATCTGAGACAAAAGAAAGTCATAGACCCAAAATATACATTAGACGATTGTATAACCATTTACCAAAAAGCTATCGGTAAGGGTTTATTAAAAATCATGTCTAAAATTGGTATTTCTACCCTTCAATCCTATCAAGGTGCTCAAATTTTTGAAGCCTTGGGTATTAATTCAAACGTTATTGAAGAATGTTTTAGAGGTACGGTATCTCGTATCGAAGGAATGGGTTTTGATGGAATAGCAGAAGAATCTCTAATCAAACATAGATTAGCTTATCCAGCCGTTAATATTCCGAATCCACGATTAGAAGTGGGCGGAGTTTTCCAATGGAAAAGACGTGGAGAATATCATTTATTCAATCCACAAACTATCCATTTACTGCAACATTCCACTAGTAAAAATAACTACGATACCTATAAAAAATATGCCGCTTTAATTAATAATCAATTAGAGCAAGCTTGTACTTTAAGAGGTTTGATGGATTTTAGAAAAGGAAATCCTATTCCAATTGAAGAAGTCGAACCAATTGAGTCGATTATGCGTCGATTTGTAACAGGTGCGATGTCTTTTGGGTCTATTTCTCACGAGGCTCACTCTACACTGGCAATAGCCATGAATAGAATCGGTGGTAAGAGTAATTCGGGTGAAGGTGGAGAAGATTCCATTAGGTTTGAGAAAAAAGCCAATGGAGATTGGGAACGTTCTGCAACCAAGCAAGTAGCATCGGGTCGTTTTGGCGTAACTAGTTATTATCTAGCCAATGCGGAAGAATTGCAAATTAAAATGGCACAAGGTGCGAAGCCAGGAGAAGGTGGACAATTACCAGGACATAAAGTAGATGATTGGATTGGTCGAGTAAGACACTCAACACCAGGTGTAGGTTTAATTTCACCACCACCACACCATGATATTTATTCAATTGAAGATTTAGCACAATTAATTTTTGATTTAAAAAATGCGAATCGAGCTTCTAGAATTAATGTAAAATTAGTTTCTAAAGCGGGTGTAGGTATCATTGCTTCGGGTGTAGCGAAAGCACACGCAGATGCTATTCTAATCTCAGGTCATGATGGTGGAACAGGTGCTTCACCGATTAGTTCTATTCGCCACGCTGGATTACCGTGGGAACTTGGGTTAGCCGAAAGTCATCAGACTTTGGTCAGAAATAAATTAAGAGACCGAGTTACTTTACAAACGGATGGTCAGATTAGAACGGGTCGAGATATTGCGATCGCTACCCTATTGGGTGCCGAAGAATGGGGAATTGCCACCGCAGCTTTAGTCGTTGAAGGTTGTATTTTAATGAGAAAATGTCATTTGAATACTTGCCCTGTTGGTATCGCTACTCAAAATCCAGACCTTAGAAAGTTATACAATGGAAAGGTAGAACACGTCATTAATTTCTTCCGATTCTTAGCAATGGATATGCGAGAAATCATGGCAGAATTAGGGTTTAAAAGCGTGAATGAAATGGTGGGGAAAGTGGAGTTATTAAAAATGAAATCTAATATTGATAATTGGAAATACAAGCAATTAGATTTAAGTCCAATTTTATACAAAGAGCCAGTAGGAGATAAAGTAGGGCTATACAAAAAAGTAGCACAAGATCACGGTATTGACGATATTTTAGATATAAAATTAATGGACTATGCTAAACCTGCCTTGGAACATGGGCAAAAGGTAAGTAGTATCTTCCCTATTATTAATACCAACCGAGCAGTTGGCACCATGTTGTCCAATGAAATTTCTAAAAAATACAAAGGAGAAGGTCTACCGAAAGGCACCATTGCCTTCCGCTTTAGAGGTTCTGCTGGGCAAAGTTTTGGCGCATTTGGGGCAAAAGGTATTGAATTTACCCTTGAAGGCGAAGCCAATGACTATTTTGGAAAAGGGCTTTCTGGAGGAACGCTAATCGCTGTTCCTGACCGAGAAGCTACCTTTGTGCCTAATGAAAATATCATCATTGGAAATGTTGCTTTCTACGGAGCCACTTCTGGAGAAGCGTATATTAAAGGAATGGCAGGTGAGAGATTTGCCGTTAGAAATTCTGGAGTAACAGCAGTTGTTGAAGGAATCGGTGATCATGGTTGTGAATACATGACTGGTGGATTAGTGGTTATTTTAGGAGATACTGGTAAGAACTTTGCGGCTGGAATGAGTGGCGGTGTTGCTTATGTCTATGATGCGAAAAAGGAATTTAAAGACAAGTGTAATATGGAAATGGTAGAGTTTGATAAAATGTCTAAGGCGGACCATACGACACTCCAGACCTTAGTTAGAAACCATTTCTCTTGTACGAGTAGTAATGTTGCATTAGACTTATTAAATGATTGGGAAAAAGCTAAAAAACGCTTTATCAAAGTGATGCCAACGGACTATAAGCGCGTGTTGGAAAAAAATAAAAATAATAAGAAAAGTACGATAAAAAGAACGGATGTAGCTGCTTCCGTGAAGTGGTAATTTAGAAGAAGTCAGAAGTCAGACCGTCCGTATGGACTGTCAGAAGTCAGACTATCCTAGTATAAAATAAGAGACTCTGGTGTTATAGGCTTAGAAAATATAACATCTGGCAATCATCCTAGATGATGGTCTGACATCTGACCTCTAGAATAAATTAACTTAAATAAGAACGACTAATAAATTCGTCGGTACAATATAAAAATATGGCAGACCCAAAAGGATTTTTAAGCACAACTAGAGAGTTGCCCGGCAAAAGGGACGCAAAGGAAAGAACGAAGGATTATCAAGAGTTGTATGTGGAATTTTCGGAAGAAAAAACCATCAAACAAGCTTCTCGTTGCATGGATTGTGGCATTCCATTTTGTCATAATGGCTGTCCCCTTGGCAACATTATTCCTGAATTTAACGATGCCGTATATGACGAGGATTGGACAACAGCTTATGATATTCTAAGCAGTACCAATAATTTCCCAGAATTTACAGGAAGAATTTGTCCTGCTCCTTGTGAGGCAGCCTGTGTTTTAGGTATTAATCAACCTCCAGTAGCTATTGAACATATAGAAAAATCAATCGCTGAAACTGCTTTTGAAAAAGGATTAATTAGACCTAAACCACCAACTACTCGGTCCGGAAAAAAAGTAGCGGTAGTGGGTTCTGGTCCAGCGGGATTAGCAGCAGCAGCACAATTGAACAAAGCAGGCCACTTAGTGACGGTTTATGAAAGAAATACTAGAATTGGTGGTTTATTGCGTTATGGCATACCAGATTTCAAGTTGGAAAAATGGGTCGT
Source organism: uncultured Saprospiraceae bacterium (assembly GCA_964392805.1). Lineage (GTDB taxonomy): Bacteria > Bacteroidota > Bacteroidia > Chitinophagales > Saprospiraceae > JAFMDF01. The sequence continues at coordinate 933 of CAYMSC010000317.1, read as the reverse complement.
CGAAAGAAGAGTGGCATTGATGGAAGCAGAAGGCATTAAATTTAAAGTCAATGCCAATGTTGGAGAGAATGTAGATGCCAAAAAATTAGTACAGGATTTTGATGCGGTTGTTTTAACAGGAGGTTCTACTGTTCCAAGAAACTTACCTATCAAAGGAAGAGAATTAAATGGTGTTTATTATGCGATGGACTTTTTAGACCAAAATAATAAGCGAGTTGCAGGAGATAGGATTCCAAAAGAAACGGAGATTCTAGCGACGGATAAAAATGTTTTGGTGATTGGAGGTGGTGATACGGGTTCTGATTGTGTAGGAACTTCTAATCGACATAAAGCTAAATCTGTAACCCAAATAGAATTACTGGCTAAACCACCAGAAAGTCGTGCAGAAGATACACCTTGGCCGATGTGGCCGATGATGTTGCGTACCTCTACTTCTCATGAAGAAGGCTGCGAACGAGAATGGGCTATTTTGACCGAAGAGTTTATTGGGGACGGCAAAGGCAACTTAAAAGCGGTGAAGTTGGTAAACATCGAGTGGAAAAAAGATGAAGCAACAGGCAGGAATAGTTTTGCAAAAATCGAAGGGACAGAAAGAGAGATTCCTTGCGAATTAGCGCTTTTAGCAATTGGCTTTGTTCATCCGCAACATGAAGGAATGCTTAAACAGTTAGCCGTAGAACTGACAGACCGAGGAAATGTAAAGGATAATAAATATCAAACCAATATTGAAAATGTTTTTGTAGCAGGTGATATGAGAAGAGGTCAATCTTTAGTTGTATGGGCGATTTCAGAAGGAAGAGAAGCCGCAAAAGCAGTAGATGAATTTTTGATGGGTGAAAGTATGTTAGAAGGTAAAGATGATAGTAATTTGATGTTGGCTTAGTAACGGCAAAACAATAACTTGAACATCTAGGACGGCTTCTTTTGATCCTA
>CAYMSC010000316.1:0-7809 GCA_964392805.1 uncultured Saprospiraceae bacterium | reverse complement strand
TTTTAGAGCGTCCCATTAAAAAGAGAGAAAATAAATTCTAATCGTTCATTAAGAAGGTCAAAAATCCGTGGGGAATTTCAAATCCGTGGGGCAATTACACAAAGGTATTTTCCCCACGGATTTGGATGTTGAATTATACCTTTAAATAATATCAATTTTTTATCTGCTTATATTTCGTATTTAACGAATTCATCATTCATCGTTCATCATTCATCATTCAGCAATAATATTAAACCTACCTCCCCTCCAAAAAATACATCTCCAACTCCCCCTTATTCTTCGCCTGAATTTTACCTCTAAAAGTAGTCTTAAATTGATGTTTAATCAATTGATAAGTAGCATGAGAGATATTGATTTTGCCAGCCGTACTACTACTTTCCATTCTACTTGCTACATTAACGGTATCCCCCCAAATATCATAAGCAAATTTCTTGGTCCCTACCACGCCAGCCACTATGGGCCCACTATGTAAGCCGATTCGCATTTTCCAAAAAGGCTCGCCTGCTGCTTTTTTTGATTGGCAACGTTGTTCAATAAAATCCATCATGGCTAAGGCGGCTTTGGCAGCATCCTCGGCATGGGTGGTATTAGGCGTTGGTAAGCCACCTACACACATATAGGCATCTCCAATGGTCTTTATTTTTTCTAAACCATATTCATCCATAAGCTCATCAAAGGCTTTAAAGCATTCATTCAACTCATTGACCAGTTTTTCTGGAGGCATATTGGCAGAAATTCCCGTAAAGTTTACAAAATCGGCAAAAAGCACCGTTGTATTATCATATTGTCTAGGCACGGCACCACCCTTTTCTTTTAATTCTTGCGCCGTTTCCACGGGTAGAATATTTAACAATAAATCATCTGATTTTTTCTGTTCTTTTTGAATGGCGATTTTTTGAGCAGCTAAAGTTCGATTCGTTCGCCGAGTAAAAAGTAAACCTGCACCAATCAATCCCATAATAAATAGCAATAAGCCACCTAAACCATACAAAAATTGTTGATAATCTTCCTGTCGTTCTAAATCTAACTGTTTAATTTCATTGTCCTTTTGTAGGATTTCATTTTTTTGAGCTTCGTCTACCAAAAGGGCTTCTTTTTTAGCCAACTCTAGTTGTTGTAAATTTTCCTTTTGGGTCAATTCAGACAATTGTTGTTCTTGCTGAACGGCCAATAATCTTTGTTGGGCTAATTGTAATTGTTGCTGCGTTTGTTTGGCGAGCAACTGCTGATTACTTAATCTTGATTCTTTTACCTCTTGCTCTTTTTTTAATAAGGCTAATTCTTGGTCTTGTTGATTGGCTTCTAATTTTAAATTATTAATCGCCAACAGTTGTTTATCACCTTCTAATTCCAATTGCTGAATCATCAACTCTTGAATCTCCTGATTGATTAACAAAGAGCGTATTTCTGTTTCTGCGGCTTCCAGTTCTTTTCTTTCCAAAAATAAATCTGCCTGTTGTTTGGCCGCTAATTGGTCTAAAGAATCTTGTAATTCAAAATGTTTTTGATAAAAATCAAGCGCCGTTTGATATTCAAACAAGTCCGCATAAATTTGAGCAGCGGTATAATAAGCATTGCTCAATAATTTGGGCTGTTCGTATTTCAAGGCATTATTAATAGATAATTGATTAAAATTCAGTGCATTATACAAGTCATTACTTTTCAAATATACATTGGCTAGTAGATGGTTAATCTGACTTTTTTCGGCAGCTTTTATTTCTTTCAATAAGCCTTCTGCCAAAGTAAAAGCTTGAATCGCTGCGGGGGTCGTCCCTAAATTAAAATAAGCGATGCCGATATTGGTTTGTAGTAAGGCTAAAGTCTGATAGTCGGTTTCGTCGGTTAACTCATAGGCTTTTTCAAAATAATCAATGGCCTCTTTATAGTTCTCTAAAAAGTTATGGTCATAGCCAATGTTATTATAAATGATGGCGAGTTCCTCCTTGGGTTTTTCTGCATTTTCCATGATGGACAAAATGCGCTTATTATAACCAAGTGCTTGGTCATATCTTTTTGCTAGTTGATAAGCATCTACAATATCGTGGTAAACATTTATGCGGATGTTTGGATTGCGCTTATTAATAAAAGGAAGTTGCTGTGAGTAGTAAATATAAGCCGTATCTGGTTTTAATAGGGCGGCATAGCTATTTCCTAGTTTTTGATAAAGCGTATTCGTCTTGCTTTGAGTTAATGCTTGCTGGTAATAAGGTAAGGCTTCTTCATATAATTTTTCATTAGTATAAATATCTCCAATAATTGTACTAACCATGACCATCCGAGCAGGCATCGTATTATTTACCAATAGGTCTAGCTCTTCTAACAAATAACGCAATGCTTTGGGGTCTTCCTCGCGTTCCAACTCTACCGACCCCATAAACGCAAGAGATAGTTGGATTCCCTTGGTATATCTTAGTTGTTTAGCTAGACTATAGGCTCTTTCAAATTGTGCCAAGGTCTGGTCATAAGTTGTCGCTTGTTTAGCATTGTCTAAATGTTGAAGTACGTCCGTTGTATCTTGTGTCCAGCCTTGAACAACCGAAAGAAGTAGCCAGAAAATAAAACCTATTTTTATAAAAATCTGTTTTTCAGACATGCTAATTCAAATTATAATTCACCCCTATTCGAAAAGTAAAAAGAGATTGTGGATTATAGAATAAAATATCAGGACTACCATTCGCATCTATGCCCGCATATCCTTTATTGAACACATTATTAAATCGAGCAGAAATTTGAAAATTTCGATTCAATTGATAATTGCACGTAGCATCCAAGGTATAATACCCATCATTTATCAAATTTGAAACAGGGGAACCGTCACCAACTACCTGTCTTATAGTCACAAGGTTTCTAGTCTTAGAACCTGATAGTAATACATTATCTAAGATAAAAGTAAATTTAGGAAAGGGATTAAATGATAGCTGTACTTGCCCAATAAAATCAGGATAGGCTCGTAGAGAAATGCTTTTATCCGAGCCACTTATTAACGTTCCGCCAATACCATCTGTTTGAAAAAGAGATTCTTCTCCTCTTGACCAGCTAAGACTTATTCTAGCATCCAAGCCAATAGATGGCATTAAATCCTTTAAATAAAGCATCGATTGAATGCCAAAAAGAGTTGCTGATGTATTTTCATCATTAAAATACCCAGCCGTTAAAGTGCGTTCGGTGAAATTGGGGTTGGGCAAAATATCGTAGATGATAAAATCCAATGTCTGCGTATAATAGGCCGCAAAATCTAATTCTATTTTAGGAGACGGCAACCAACGTAAACCAGCTTCAAAAGAAAGGGTTCGTTCCGATTGTAAAGGATTGATACCTGTTAGAATCGTTTCAAAATTACTCTCTTGTATGGTATAAGTAGCGTCTCTAAAAAAAGGGCCCGGTATTTTAAAAGCCGTACTATAACTTCCCCTAAAAGTTAAATTGGGTTTAGCTTTAAATAGTACCGCAATTCTAGGATTTATGGTGCTAACCCGTTCTGAAAAAGAGGTGGTATTTCGATATAAATAAGCGCCACCAAGCAAAATATTCCATCGTTCAAGTGTGAAAAATAATTGAACAAAAGCATTTAATTCGTTATAGTCTAAGTCTGGATTACGGACGACATTCTGAATCGTATCTAAGTCCGCTTCAAAAGGCTGAGGTTGAAAATCGACAAAAGGACTGCCCGTTCCTCGTTGTAATCTAACTCCAGAGTTGAGTTCCGTTTTTCCTAATTGAAGATTTAGCACTTGTTCTACAGAATATTCAAAGGATTTTGCATTGGCAAATCGAACGCCAGAAAAAAAGTTGTCATTAATCACCATTCTTAAAGAATCTGCTTCAAAAGCCCTAACGGAATCCAAAGCAAAAACTGTAAAAATATTGGAGAGATTTGGATTAACATAAGTCGTGGAAGAACTATTATCCAGCCTATATCTCAAGAAATTTAAAGTCGTTTGAGTGCTTCCAAGTTTTAAATCTTTTTTATAAATAAGATGTCCTTCTCGAATAGATTCACCGATGGAATTAAGTGGAATGGCATAAGAAACAGCTTCGGGATTCAAGCCAATAGCACTATGGTCTTGTCGAAAAAAATCGTTATAAGATAATTGAAAATTTTGGTAAGATAAATCTACCCCAAAAGAACGACTAAGATGGGGAACTTCTCCCAAAAGTGGCTCAGTGGAAGTACCTCTATAATTGGGATTGCTCAAGACAGCTGCTAATCTACCAGGATTATTGTTAAGATAATTTTCTGTATTGAATAATTCATCATCATAAAAAATTCGCCGAGTAGCTTGTCGAGTATTCGTTCCAAATAAGCGAAACTTAAAAACTTTGCTGCCTTTCCCCAATTTTCCACCAAACAACGTATTAATACTCGTATAAGACTCTGACCCCACATGCAAACTAGTATTGGTAAAAATGGGTCTTTCCGAATCTATCATCACGATATTAATAACACCTGTGCTAGCATCTGCTCCATATAAAGCCGCTGCGGGACCATAAATCACCTCAATTCGTTCCGCCTGTTGAATGGGTAATTGAGCAGCAATAGGCATTCCACTTACCACATAAGGTTTAATAGGAACACCGTTAACTAAAATTTTAGCATAGGCATTTCCCAGCAAACCTCTCATCATAAATGTTTCTCCTTCTAAAGCAGACCCCGGTTGAGAAACTCTAATCCCTGGCAACATCTTTAAGGCATCTGCCAAAGTGATATGTCCATTTCGACGAATGTCTTCTCCTTCAATGACGTAAATAGAAAATGGTAAATCTTGTATGTTTTTTAAAGACCGACTTGCGCCAGAGACCTTTTTATTAATTTGCAACTGTGGATTAGACCGTATGTCCTCCCAAGTTAAACTGGAAAAATCAATTGCTAAACTATCTTCTTGTGCAGTCAAACAGTTCCATCCTAAAAAACAGGTAATTAATAAAAAAAACATTTGCTTCATACACGAAACTAATAAAATTAATCAAATGATTGATAGAAGATAAGTGGTTTAGTACAAAACTGTCGCAAGATAGGAAATTTAGTGTATAATAGAAATTATTAGTGTTGGACAAAAAATCAAACAAACATCCTATTCCTATTTTCTTATCTTTGAGAAAAGTCCTATTCGTCTAACATCAATTCAAAGAAATGCCAAAATCAATATTCACTAATTTCCTATTGCTCTTTACTTTTTCACTTTTTTTAGGTAGTTGCACCAATAAAAATCCGCTTTCACAAAATTCACTTGCCGAAAAATCAGCAACGGAAATACTCGAAATAGCAAAGAAGATTCACGAAGAAGCAATCGTTTTAGATGCACATGCAGATATAGCCACTCCTACTATTGCCGCTAATTTTTTAAGTGCCGACGGTTTATCTAAAGTAGATGTATCCAAATTAAAAGCAGGAGGAGTTAGTGCGGTTGTTATGTCCGTAGCAGCAACTCCGGGACCACGTACGCCAGCAGGTGATGCACAAGCACGTGCCGAAGCAAACGAAAAACTAAGCATTGTCAATCAGTTAGTCAAGGAGGACACATCTGTGGTTTTAGCAACCTCTACTGCTGCCATTTCTTTAGCGAGACAAATGAATAAAACAGCCTTTTTATTAGGTTTTCAAAATGCACGGGCTTTACAAAAAGAGGTATCGGTCATTGATTCGTTTTATCGAGCAGGCGTAAGGCTATTTGCCTTAAATCATTTGGGACATAATGCCTTTTCAGATTCTTCTCGACCTGCCTTTGACGGAGCAACAGGAACATACGAACCTGCGTCCGAACATGGTGGTTTATCGGAGTTGGGTAAAGCAGCCATTCAGCGCATCAACCAATTAGGCGGCATCGTCGATGTTACGCAATCGTCCAAAACGGCGACCCTCCAAATATTAGCCTTATCCACTGCGCCCGTTATAGCCAGTCATACCAATGTGCGAGCGATTTCCGATGTCAGTCGAAATATTTCAGATGCGGAAATTGATTTGATTGGTAAAAAAGGAGGAGTTGTGCATGTTGCCCCTTTCCGAGCCTATTTATTGGATTATTCGGATGCGGCATTGATTGCAGAAATAAAAGCGGCAAGACGTAGCTTCGGTTTGAGTGAAATTTATTCCTATCCTTTTGAGTTGTATTGGGAAATAGACGACCCTACTAAAAAATATACTTTTCTAAAGACCATTAGTGATATTATCGGACCAGCAGATGTTAGTAATTTGATTGACCACATTGATTATATTGTCCAGCGCATTGGAATTGACCATGTTGGGATTGGGACGGATTTTAATCATGGTAGTGGGATAGATGGTTTTGTGGATGCCGCTGATGCATTGAATGTTACAGTAGGATTACTTGAACGAGGCTATTCCTCCGCTGATATTAAAAAAATATGGGGTGGTAATTTTATGCGTGTTTTTGAAGAAGTGGAGCGAGTGGCTAGGGAAGATTATTAATAGTTGTATCTGTTGTGTATTATTTTTTGACAACGAATAATTAAAGGACAACGAATTTTTTATTAGTTCCATCCTAATTGCTTTCGTTCCATCCAATACTTATTAGGACTTATTGCAAATTGAGCCAATTGAATCCTATCGGCTTCTGTTAATTTAAAAGTGTTCGCTTTGAGATTTTCCGTAAGGTGAAAAGCTTTCGACGCACCACTTAATACTTTAAACGGCGCAAAGCTATCTATGCAAAATCGCAAGGCAATCGCATCAATGCCTACTTTCTTTTTTTTTGCTAAGCTAGTTAATGTTTGGTATAATTGATTGTAATGTGGATATGCTTCATTTGGGAATATTCGCCCATTTGCCAAGGCTTCTTTTATAATAATTCGTTTATTGGCACTCGTCAACTGTTCACTAATCTCCGCCAGACTTTGGTCCAATATATTATAGGTTACTTGAAAAGCATCAAATAGGGAAATGCCATTTATGACCACTTCCAAAGCTTTTTTAATCACCTCCACTTGATTAGCTCCCGTAGTTGATAGTCCAATATGTAGTTGGTGATTATCTTTTAGTTCTGCTAAACGATTTAGCACTTTTTCATTTGCTAAAACACCCGTTTCAAAAGTAGCCGAATGGATTTGATAAGTACTTAAATAAGGCAATAATCTTTTGGAAACCGCCCATTGTTCATTGAGTTTTTCTAAACTATGCGCTTTCACCTCATGCACGGTTGCATTGGGGTCAAAATTAGCGACATAGGTATATCCCCATTTTGTAGCTAGTTCAATATGGGCATCCTTTTTTTCTTGAATCCATTCGATTAACAATTCCTCTGCCAAACCATACCCCGGTGCGGTATCGAAATACCTAAGCCCTTTTTCGTAAGCCAAATCGAGGACTTTTTTGCCTGCTTCTTTGAAGGTTGCCAAAGAGAATTCAGTTGCCACATCCTGCCGAATATTAATATATTGAGGACGACCAATGGCTGCTGTACCTAGTCCTAATGGGAAAGTTTGCTTAATCATATCTTTATTTTAATAACCAAAAAAATCACTACCTTTACGAATAAAACAAGAAACAATAAATGAACCCAAAATTAACAATAAGTAGCTTAAAAAAAGCTGCTAAGGAATTTTGCAAAACAGAGTCAATTCACAAAAATAAAGACTTGTTTGGAATTACTGACGGTAAAGCCATTGGAACTTATGTTGAGCATAAATTTCAAAATTATCTTGAAGAATATTATACTTATGAAAAAGGGTCTTCGGCAAGAGGAATTGACTTACCTGGAAAAGATATTTATACAGATATTAAAGTAACGTCTATCAAGCAACCTCAATCCTCTTGTCCGTTTAAAGATGCGAAGCAGAAAATTTTTGGATTAG